>CBDTYX010000014.1:0-15981 GCA_965364745.1 uncultured Desulfovibrionaceae bacterium
AGTCTGCCTGATTTCGTCAATGGTCAGCTCCCGGGGCAGGATGACGCGGCTGGCTCCCAGGCGGGCGGCCTCAGCCAGGGCGGCCGGGTGGGTGACGTTGGCCAGGGTGGACAGGTGCAGCTCTCCGGCAAATCCGGCCTGGCGGGCGAGTTCCACTGCGCCGATATCCTGAATGATCAGGGCGTGCGGCTTGACATCGCGGGCGAGGCGGGCCATGAGCCGCCCGGCCGGGGCCAGATCGTCGCTTTTGAGCACGGTATTCAGGGCGATGTATATTTTCCGGTTTTCAGCGCGGGCGAGTTCCGCAAGGCTCGCCAAATCCGTGAGGCTGAAATTTTCGGCCTGCATGCGCGCGGAAAAATGCTTGAGCCCCAGGTAAACGGCATCCGCTCCGGCTGCAAAGGCCGCCAGAGCCGCTTCCATATCCCCGGCCGGGGCCAGAATTTCGGGCTTGTGTTTAAAAGTTGCAGGCGTGTTCATAGTAGTTTTGCAGTCCCTAGTTAAGGCATCTCGGGACTATATGCTTTTGTTTTACCAAAAACCAATCAGGGTTAAGGAAGGGGAGGGGGCCGGGGGAGGGTAAACCGCAAGGAGCTTAGCCCCTAAGTGGCTTCCTCCTCCCCGGGGCGCCCGCTACTCAAAACGCGAACAGCCGGTAATCAGCACGGAATCGGCGGGCACGTCCTCATAATGCTGAGTATCTTTGGTTTTGACCTTTTCGATTTTATCGACCACATCCATGCCCTCGGCAACCTTGCCGAACACGGCGTAGCCATAGCCTTGCGGAGTTTTTTCGCTATGGTCGAGGAAGGCGTTGTCCACGGTATTGATGAAAAACTGGCAGGTGGCGCTGTTTACCTCCGAGGTGCGGGCCATGGCCACGGCGCCGCGCACATTTTTCAGGCCGTTGGCGGCTTCGTTTACAATGGGATCGCGAACGCCTTCTTTGGGGTTAAGGCGCATATCCAGACCGCCGCCCTGAATCATAAAGCCTTTGATCACGCGGTGGAAAATGGTGTTTTCATAATAGCCGGCGTCCACATAGGCCAGAAAGTTAGCTACGCTTTCAGGGGCTTCGTCGGGGAACAGTTCGATGAGAATATCTCCGGAGGTGGTTTCCAGAAGTACCAAGGGGTTGCTCATGGGTTATCCTTGCGGGTTGAAGTTAAGCTGCGGAAGGCCGCCGATATTGTTGCGGCCTGAATGCGGGTTTTATGTAACTCTTTAATGTTTATCCGGCAAGATTTGAAATGCGGGGGCGTCTTTAATTTTTTACTTTAATTAAAAAAGCGTTGAGTTTTTTGCGCAGCTTGCAGACCGAGGCTGAAGACCGGAGCCTTTCCGATAAGCTGTCGATATTTTTTGCCGGCGAAGACGGGGGCGGCTTGAGCGGGGATTGCCTTTGAACGGCGGTTTACTTTGCTCCGAGGTTTGATATACAGGGAGCAGCAACTTTTTAACCTCAGGCGCGGCGTTATGTCTAAAATTTTAGCGACCCACAGATCTCTGCTGCCTTCCGGCGCGGCTTCGGCTTTGGCCAAAGGCAGTGTGGGCGCGCAGCATTTAATGCGTATTTCTTCCGCTTTGCTGGGTGCGACCGACTCGACGCAGGCGGCCGGAGCAGAGGTGCGCCTGGCCGGGGAATTGCTGCTCGCCGGCTGGGAAGCCAATCCTTTGAATGGTTCTGTAGCGGCCCAGACGCTTCGCCTGGAAGGGAGCGTATACGCTCTGACCGCTCCATGCCGGAAGGTCGTCTCATTCGCCGCGGAAAAGTGGTGGCGGCCGCAGGATGCTTCCAGGCAGGAAGCGCTGCTGCACGCCGGAGATTATGACGCCCTGGCCAGGCATTTGGAAGAAGCCTCAAGCCGGGCGCCGCAGAATTTATATTGGCTGCAGCAGGCCTGGAATCTGGCCTTGGCGGATGGGCGCCTGCCCTGGTTTGCGGAGTTGCTGTCCCGGCATGAATATCAGCAGCAGCCGCTGTTGCGTTTTATTGAGGGCTGTCTGGTTTTGGCGGAAAGTTGCGGCGATGATTCGGAAGAGCGCGTGCGGCGCGGCGCGGCGCATGCCCTGCCGCTATTCAGGGACTTGGCTGCGCAGCACCCCGCGCCGGGGCGCGCGGAGTTTCCGCCGCCGCTGTATTGGGCTGCGCCGGAAGAAATGTGCGCGCACTGTCTGGCCCTTTTGGGCGAGCTGCCCGCCGCGCAGCGGATTTGGGCCAAAACTCTGGCCCGCCGCCCCTGGCACACCAATCTGGCGCTACGCCTGCACGACAGCGCCCTGCCTGCCGCCCCGGCCTCTGCGGCACAGCTGGCAGGCAATACCGCCCTGCTCCTTTACTCTTTCAATAAAGAACCGGATCTGGCAGCTACGCTGGAGGCAATGGCGCCCGGCGCCGCGCTTTTCCGTAAAGTTCTGGTGCTGGACAACGGCAGCAGCGATAAAACCGCGGCGCTTTTGCGCGCCTGGCAAGACAAGCTGGGCCCGGATTTGTTTGAGCCGATTTTGCTGCCGGTCAATGTGGGCGCCCCGGCGGCCCGCAACTGGCTGGCCCTTCATCCGGAAGCCGCAGCTTGCGAATATCTGCTCTATCTTGATGATGACGCCCTGGTGCGCAGCCAAACCATGCCGGAGCCTTGCGCCTGGCTCGACCACTTGGCCGCGGCTGTAAGTCGCTACCCCCAGGCCGTGGTCTGGGGTCTTAAAATTCGCGACCACCTGCTGCCCTGGCAGGCGCAGTCCGTTGATTTGCATATTGAGCCGAACACGCCCGGCAAGGGCGCAGCGAACGAGCAGCCGGCCGCGCCGTTTTCCCTGACCTCGGCCCTGACCTACCCCTTCGCAATTTCCGGCCTGCATTCCCAAGTGGCGGATTTCGGGCAGTTCACCTATACCCGGCCTTGCGTTTCAGTTACCGGATGCTGCCACTTGCTGCGCAGGCGCGATTTTAAAGAACACGGCGGGTTTAACCTCGTTTTTTCGCCTTCGCAATATGACGATTTGGAACGCGATTTGCGCCTTGCCGCAGCCGGGCAGCATGCCTGCTACCACGGGCATTTTTCCGTGCGCCATTTAAAGCGCACCGGCAAAGGGGTTCAGATGTCCCGCGCCCAATACGGCAATGGCCTGGCCAACAGCTATAAACTGGCCGGTCGTTTCACTCCGGAGGATTTGTCACGGTTGTTCGCCTTTCAAAACAGCCTGCTGCAGGATGATTTGCAGCGCAAGCTCGGTCGTCTGGACGAGCTGTGGTCTGATTTGGCCGGCTGAGGCCGGGAAAGTTATTTCACCTTAAACAGTTGGGAGAACAATGTCCGGCAAGCGTATAAAATATTTGGTCATTGGAGCGGGCCCCACCGGTCTTGGCGCGGCGTATCGCCTGAATGAGCTGGGCGAAAACGATTTTTTGGTTCTGGAAGCCGAAACCTACGCCGGGGGCCTGGCTGCCAGCTTTAAGGACAGCGCGGGCTTTACCTGGGATGTGGGCGGTCACGTGGTCTTCTCGCATTATGACTACTTTGACCAACTGGTGGACAAAATGCTGGGCGACGAGTTCCTGACCCATAAGCGCATTGCCGCGGTGCGCATGGCCGCGCAGTGGAGCCCCTATCCGTTTCAAAACAATTTGCGGCATTTGCCCAAAGAAATTCAGTGGGACTGCGTGGCCGGGCTTCTGCCGGGCAAACGGCCCACGGCGCAGCCGACGACCTTTGCCGAGTGGGTCATGGCCGTATTCGGAGAAGGCTTGGCCAAGCATTTCATGAATCCGTACAACTTTAAAGTTTGGGCCACGCCCCTTGAGCTTATGGCTTACGCCTGGATCGGCGAGCGGGTCAGCCTGGTGGATTTGGAAGGGGTGCTCAAGAATTTGATTTTGGGTGAAGACAACGTCACCTGGGGTCCCAACAATATGTTCCGCTTCCCTCTGTACGGCGGCACCGGGGAAATTTTCCGCCGCCTGGCCGCGTCGCTGGGCGAGCGGGTGCGCCTGGGCAGCCCTGTGGTCCATATTGATCCTGAGACGCGTCAAGCGCGCACCAAAGACGGGCAAGAATACGAGTATGCCTGCCTGCTGAACACCTCGCCCCTGGATACCCTGATTTTGGATGTCATGCAGCGCCCGGAATCCGCCCTGCGCAGCGCCGCCGCCGACCTTTTGCACAACAGCGTGTATGTGTCCGGCATCGGCGTAAACAGCTATCGCCCGGATGAAACCTGTTGGATGTATTTTCCGGAAGACAACTGCCCGTTCTACCGGGTGACCAATTTCCACAACTATTCGCCCAACAATGTGCCTGCGGCCGGGAAATGCCGGGCGCTCATGGCTGAGACATCCTATTCGCAACACAAGCCCGAGCCATTGGCCGAACTGACTAGGCGCACCATTGACGGGCTGGTCAGCACTGCCCTGCTTACCCGCGAGGAGGCTGAGAAACAGATCGCCTCCGCCTGGTCTTTCACCGCGGACTATGGCTACCCTGTGCCTTCCCTGGGCAGGGACAAAGCCCTGGCCGTGCTGCAACCCTGGCTGGAAGAGCGCAAAGTTTATTCGCGCGGCCGTTTTGGCGGCTGGCGCTACGAAATGGCCAATATGGATCACTCGGTCATGCAGGGCGTTGAATGGGCCGAGCGCATGGTTTTGGGCCAGGCGGAAACCACCTATAAAATTCCGGCCGCTTAAGAGGCAGTAAAATTATGCGTCAAGTTTATGCGCAGCGGCGCGAAAAACTGCGCCAAGTAATGGCCGGGGCGGGCCTGTCCGCCCTTCTGGTGCTCTTGGACGCCAATCGTTACTATTTGAGCGGTTTTGAGCTGCACGACGTGCAGGTGGATGAAAGCGCGGGTTGCCTTTTGATCCGGACCAACGGCGAGGACTGGCTGTTCACCGACTCCCGCTACCTGGACACGGCCCGGCGCTTGTGGGACCAAAGCCGAATTTCCATTTATCCTTCTCTGGCCGCTGTGCCGGAACATCTCAACAAATTCTGCAAGCATCACGCTGTAGGCTGTCTGGGCTTTGAAACCAAACTGATGCCCCTGGCCTTTTACAAGCGTTTTCAGCCTGGTTTGCGCCTGGCTGCCGGGGACGGCCTGGTGGAAAAATTGCGCATTATTAAGGATGAAGATGAAATAAGGCGCCTGGAAGACAGCGCGCGGCTAAACCACGCCCTGATGGACTGGGTGCCGGGCGTTTTGCGGCCCGGGCGCACTGAAGCCGAGGTGGCCTGGGATATTGAGCGTTTTTTTCGGGAGCGCGGCGCCACGGAAAACGCCTTTGCGCCCATTGTGGCCGTGGGCCCCAACGCGGCCCTGCCCCACGCCATCCCGGGGGAGACCCCCATAACCGAGAACTGCCCGGTGCTCATTGACGTGGGTGCGCGGCTCCATGACTACAATTCCGACCAGACCAGAACTTTTTGGGTGGGCGATAAGCCTTCTTCAGAATTTACCCGGACCATGGCGCAAGTGCGCGAAGCCCAGGAAAAGGCCATAGCCGGCATTAAGCCCGGCGTGCCCTGCAGCGAAGTTTATGCCCTGGCCAGAAACTGCCTTGACGAGCAAGGCGTGGGCGAATTTTTTACCCACGGCCTGGGACACGGCGTGGGCCTGCAAACCCACGAAGCCCCCAGCCTGGGACCGCGCAGCACGCAGATTCTGGCGGCGGGCATGATCGTCACCGTGGAGCCGGGCCTGTATTACCCCAAGTGGGGGGGCATTCGCTGGGAATACATGGTCCTGGTCACTGCAGACGGCTGCCGGGCGCTTTGAGTCAGCGTTGCCGGGAGAGGGGAGCCTCAAGGGATTTGGCTCCTTGGGGTTTCCCTCTCCCGGCCCCTCCTGATTGGGGGGAGTGCATCAATATTGGGTTTGAGATGCTTTTTCCGCAGGCGAAGGCGTCTTTTTTTGCGGCAAGGTTTCGGCAATGATTTCAAATCTCAGTATTTCTTGCATAGCGCTGAGGCAGTCCCGCATGGCCCGGGTCTGGTGCGGGGAATAGGTCACTTTCAAGAGCGCCTCCCAGCGGTTGAGCACGCTCATATATCCAAGATTATCCTCGCCCTCCAAAAGGAAGCGAAACATGCCCACATCCTGCTGGGCAATGCGCAGATAGATGCGTCCAGATTCAATGGGCGCGGGCAGGGGCGGGCGATATCTGATTTTTCGTTTGCGCATATTATTACGTTATTATTCTGGATGCTCCACTACAAGCACAAGATTGCATAACTTCCCAATCAAGGTTCAGGAGGCGAGAGGGCCCGGGAGAGGCGGACCCTACGGAGCTTAGCCGCTCTCCCGGCGCGCTTCATATAATAAGCATGGCGTCGCCGTAAGAGAAGAAGCGGTAGCCTCGGGCCACAGCCTGAGCATAAGCGGCGAGCATGGTTTCGCGTCCGGCCAGAGCTGCGGTGAGCATAAGCAGAGTTGAGCCGGGCAGGTGAAAATTGGTGATCAGGTGGTCCACAACCGCGAATTTGAAGCCGGGGTAGATAAAGATGTCGGTTTCACCTTTGAAGGCCTGGATTTGTCCGCAGCGTTGATGCACGCCTTCCAGGGCTCGGGCCGAGGTGGTGCCCACGGCCACGATGGGGCGGCCCTGGGCTTTGGCTTTTTTGATTGCCGCGGCGGTGGATTCGGGGATATCTATGAGTTCGCTGTGCATGCGGTGCTTGCGGATATCCGTGCAGCGCACCGCGCTGAAAGTGCCGTAACCGACGTAGAGGGTCAGCTCATGCCAGGCATGGCCCTGCCGGCCGAGTTCGGCGCGCAGAGCGTTTGTGAAGTGCAGGCCGGCCGTGGGCGCGGCAATGGCCCCGACGCGGGCGGGATCGGCAAAGGCGGTTTGATAGCGGGCCCCGTCTTCAGCGGTGTCGGGCCGGCGAATATAGGGCGGCAGGGGCCAGTGTCCGTGCGCGGCCAGTAATGTCGTCAAATCCCCGCTCCAATGCAAGGTTCCTTGCACCTGGCCGAATTCGCCGATTTCTTCCAGGCTGAAAGAAAAGCCGGGCGCAAAGCGGATGCTGTCGCCCAACCGCAGGCGGGAAGCTGGTCGGACCAGGCCCTGTACCGGTGCGCTGAGATTTTGCGCCGTCTCAGCGGCATGGGAGATTGCAGCCAGGGGCGTAAGCAGCAAAAATTCCGCTTTGCCGCCGCTGGGGCGGCTGCCGGGAAGGCGGGCGGGCATAACCTGGACGTTATTGGCAATAAGCAGGCTGCGAGGCGGCAGAAAGCGCTTCAGGTCCGTGAAGCGGCTATGGGTGAGGCGGTGGGGCTCGCGCCGATCCAGCACCAGCAAGCGCGAATGGTCCCGTTGCGGGGCCGGAGTTTGGGCTATTTGCGCTTCCGGCAGCACATAATCATAGGCGGCGAGCAGGAAGTCTTGTTCAGTGGGGGGCGGCGGGACAGGATTGTGGGGCATGAAATACGGCCTTTGCTAAAAAGATGCAGGGCGGGTGTAAGCTTGAGCCTGACGCCGCCAAATGCGTTGTATGCGATTTCTCAAACCGGCGCAAGGGCGGCTGCTCCTGAGGATTATGAATCATTGCTCTTTGCGGGTATTTTGCGTATGGGTTGAGCAGATGAAACGGTGACAACCGGGATTTTACTTTTACAGGAGCATTAACATTATGAAGACAATTCGAGTTTGCCGTCGGGGCATGCTTTTTTGTTTAATGATAATTGCATCTTTGACGCTTAGCGGTTGTGCGGAGTTGTTTTCTTCCTCTTCGGGCCAAACCGGGGCGGGCGATGTCTACTATGCGGACTTTCCTGATGTGCCTATTCCTTCAGAAATGAAGCTGGATGCAGGACGCAGCCAGGTGGGCAAATCCGCGGCCGGCAACGCCATCGGCTATTTGGAATTTAGCGGCTCTGCGGCCTGGGATTCTTTGGTCAATGCCTGCGCCTCTAATTTGACCCGCGACGGTTGGTCGGTCATCGGCCTGTTCCGGGGCGAGCGCAGCCTGGTGGTGGCCGATAAAATGGACCGCATTTGCGTCATTTCCATTTCCGATGGTTTCCCGAGCACGACCATGAGCGTGTGGGTTACCGACAAAACCAACGGCTTTGTCGCGCCCTTGACCGCGCCGGAAAAGACTTCCACCGGCAGCAGTGGCGATACCTATGAGACTTCCACCGGCACCAGCAGCGCCGGGGGCGGCAGCGGCCTTCAGGAGCAAGGCCTTACGGAATAAATTTATTTTCGGGTTTATCATAAACCGGCAGCAGCTATAGCTGTTGCTTTTTTGGAATTATCAGATGGAAACCCACTTGAACTTTAGCGTTTTTGCCGGCCGCAGACTCCATTTGGGGGTCAGCGGCTCCATTGCCGCGTATAAGGCCCTGGATCTTTTGCGGGCCTGGCAGGATGTGGGACTCAAGGTCGGCGTGACCCTTACGGAAGCGGCCAAGCAGTTCATTATGCCCTTATCTTTTGAGGCTTTGGGCGCTTCTCCGGTTTATGGCCATATGTTTGAGGCGGGGCAGGACCCCCTGGCCCATTTGGCGCCGGGCGCCGAGGCCGAGGCTATGGTCATTGCGCCGGCTTCGGCCACTACCTTGGCCCGCCTGGCCGGCGGCAGCGCAGAAGAAATGCTGTGCGCCCAGGCCCTGGCTTTTGCCGGACCCCTAGTCCTGGCGCCGGCCATGAATCCGCGCATGTGGGCCAACTCGGCCACGCAGGACAATTGGCAAACTCTTCTGGAGCGAGGTTGCATAGGGGTTACCCCGGGGGTCGGCCGCACGGCTTGCCTGGAGGTAGGCGAAGGGCGGCTGGCCGACTTGCGCGATATTTATCTGGCGGGCTTGCGCTGCCTGGCTGCGCAGGATTTTGCGGGCAAGCGAATATTACTTACTTTAGGCCCCACGCGGGAGTTTTGGGATGGCGTGCGTTTTTTGAGCAACCCTTCCAGCGGCTTGATGGGCGCGGCCTTGGCTGTGGCCGCTTGGCTGCGGGGCGCGGAAGTTATTGCCGTTTGCGGGACCGGAGTGCCGTGGCTGCCGCAGGGCATTACACGGGTGGATGTTGTTTCGGGCCGCGAGATGTTGGCTGCGAGCGAAGAGCATTTTTCTGATGTGGACTATGCTTGTTTTTGCGCGGCTGTGGCCGATTTTCATCCTTTAAGCCAGGGGGCTGCGAAATTGAAGAAAACTGAGCTGGGCAGCGATGTGAGTCTGGCGTTGGCCGCCAACCCGGATATTTTAGCAACTTTGGCGGCACGCAAAAAGGCCGGGCAACGCATCATCGCCTTTGCCGCGGAAACAGGCGAACTTGCCCGGCATGCTATGGATAAGCTTGAGCGCAAAAAGGCGGATATGCTGGTGGGTAACCTGGTCAATGCGCCGGACAGCGGTTTTGCAGGGGCCAACAATACTGTGCAAATTTGGGACAAGCAGGGCCGGCATGAGGCGTTGCCGCCCCTGCCCAAAACGGAAGCGGCCTGGAGAATTTGGGATTGGGCGCTGCAACTGTAAATATTCCGGAGCGCTGGCGTCCTTGGCTGGATAGCGGCGTGACGCATGTTTTGGGACCGCTGCCTTGGGTGGATGATTTTAAGCGGAGGGAAACCGCAGCGCAAGGCGAAGGCCAGCTGGGTTTCGCGTCTGAGATATTGCCGGGACCAATTGCAGGGCAGGTCTCTTCACCGCCGTCGCAGGCTCAAGCGTTGCAAAATGGTGCGGGAGGGACCGCTTCCAACCCAGGGCAGGGGCGCGGCGCTGATCCAGCGCCCCCGGCGCCTAATCGTATATCCCGCGCTGCGCCTGAAGCGAAGCGGATTTTGGGATCTGACGGTCAGGCGCCAGTTTCGCATCGCCCCTTGCCCACCGACGCCTGGCCCGAAGCCTGGAAAACCGCCTGGGGCAAAACCGGCTTTGCACGTCCTTTTTTGTGGACTTATGCGCAGTTGGGCGAAGATCTTTTGGGCACCCCTGCGCCGGAGCGTCGGGAAGCACTTAAGAAAGTGCTGACAACCTTGAATCTCGGCCCGGTACATAATTTTTGGCCATTTAGCGAGCCGGACGGGCAAGGGGGGCTGCGTTTGCAAGCCAGGCTTTTTCGGGAAGGGCTGACCTATCTTGCCCCGAAATGTGTTATCTTTCTCGGCGAGGAAATAATTGACGGCGTTACAGCGCCTGGGCCGCCGGAATTGTTTAAGGTGATTTCTTATTTGGATGCCGGTGTTTTGTGCGTGCATTTGCCGGACATTTGCATGTTGGCCGCAGCTCCGGACTTATTGGATAAAATGGCGGCTCTGTTTCGCGAAACTTTGACCCATTTGATTTGAGGTATTGCGAGTATGCGGATATTAGTCACCGGCGCGGCGGGATTCATTGGTTATCATCTGGCCAAACGCCTGCTGACGGATGGACATGAGGTTATAGGCATTGATAATCTCAATGACTATTACTCGGTGCAACTTAAAAAGGATCGCCTGAGCTTTCTGGCACATCCGCATTTTACCTTCAGGCGTTTGGAAATTGCTGACGCTGCTGCGTTAGAAGCCCTATTTGCCGCTCATAAATTTAATCAGGTCGTTCACTTGGCCGCTCAGGCCGGGGTTCGTTACAGCCTTGAAAATCCCGCAGCGTATATTCAATCCAATTTGGTGGCCTTCGGCAACCTTTTGGAGTGCTGCCGCAAATATCCCGTGAACCATCTGGTTTACGCCTCTTCAAGTTCAGTGTATGGGCTTAACTCCAAAATGCCTTTTTCTGTGCGGGATAATGCGGACCATCCGGCAAGCCTTTATGCGGCCACTAAAAAATCCAATGAGCTTATGGCGCACGCGTATAGCTATTTATACGGTCTGCCCGCAACCGGACTACGTTTTTTTACTGTCTACGGTCCTTGGGGGCGGCCGGACATGGCCTTATTTAAATTTACCAAGGCCATTTTAGAGGGAAACCCTATTGATGTTTATAATCACGGAAAAATGGAGCGCGATTTTACATATATTGACGACATCATTGAAGGCGTGGTTCGGGTGCTTAAACAGCCCCCAACCGCTACCGCCGACTGGGATGCCGTCCGGCCTGATCCGGCCTCCAGCCCCGCCCCCTACCGTTTATACAATATAGGCAATAATAGCGCAGTTTCTTTGGACGAGTTTATTTGCGCCTTAGAGCAAATTTTAGGCAAGCAAGCCGTGCGGAATAATCTGCCCCTGCAGCCCGGCGACGTGCCCAGCACTTATGCGGATATTTCCGACTTAAACTCGGCCACAGGTTTTTACCCTTCCACCCCCCTTAAGGCGGGTCTTGAAAAGTTCACTTCCTGGTATCTCGAATATTACGGCCTCAAATAAGCTTTTGAGCTCAAGCGGCCGCCCCTCTCCGCCCTATTTTTCAATTTTTACAGCCTATTTTCTTGACAAAAGGGCCTGCATTCCTTTACCCAAAGAGAAATGGTTTCACGTGAAACTTGAGTAAAAGGAGTGAAAGATGGCGCGGGTAATTGCAGTGGCCAACCAAAAAGGCGGAGTGGGCAAAACCACCACATCCATCAACTTAGCGGCCTCTTTGGCGGTGATGGAGAAAAAAGTTCTGCTGGTGGACTGCGACCCGCAAGCCAACAGCACCAGCGGCCTTGGGCTGGAGCTGGGTGAGCACGATCACAATTTGTACTCTGTATTCTTTAGCCCGGACGAAATTATCGAGGCAGTGGTCAGCACGCAAACTCCGTATCTGTCCATCATCCCCTCGACCACCGATCTGGTGGCGGTTGAGTTGGAGCTGGTGGATAAAATGGGTCGCGAATACTATTTAGCGGAGCTTTTGCGCCCGCTTGAAGCCCACTTTGAATACATCATCCTTGATTGCCCTCCTTCGCTTGGACTGATTACTCTCAATGCCCTGTGCGCTGCCCGCGAGCTGCTTGTGCCGCTGCAGTGCGAATTTTTTGCGCTAGAGGGCATAGTCAAATTGTTGCAAACCTATGAACAGGTGAAGAAGAGGCTTAATCCTCAGCTGAACCTCATGGGCGTGGTGCTGACCATGTATGATGTGCGCAACCGGTTGTCGCGCCAGGTCAAAAATGAGGTGCGCAAGTGTTTTCCGGATCAGCTTTTTGAAACCGTGGTGCCGCGGAACGTGCGTTTGTCCGAAGCGCCCAGCCATGGACGCTCGGTCATTCATTATGACGTGAAGTCCAAAGGCGCGGAGGCCTACCTGGCTCTGGCCAAAGAAGTGATTTTGCGGCGCGTCAAAGGTTAAAGTAGGCCAGCTTTAGCTTTAAATTGCCGGGAAAGGCTTAAAGCCTAGCGGCCGCGCGGGATTGTTAAAGGCATAGGCCAGTGTTTTGTCGATTCGCCTGCGGCAGCCCATTAATATAAGCCAAACCGGCGCCCGAATAAAACAAATCATATTTTCTACTGTGAGCACAAGGAGTTAACGATGATGACTAAACCGCAGCGCGGCCTGGGGCGCGGATTGGATGCTCTCTTTAGAGGGCAGCAGGAAAGCGAAGGCGGCACCGCCGTGCAAATGCTACCCATTGCAGAAGTGCGCCCCAACCCGGAGCAGCCGCGACAAGTTTTTTCTGAAGAAGCCTTGGCTGAGCTTGCAGACTCCATCCGGAGCCAAGGCGTATTGCAGCCCATTTTAGTGCGTCCCACCGGCGCTGAGGGCGAAGGTAAATATGAAATTGTGGCTGGCGAACGCCGGTGGAGAGCTTCACAGCTGGCCGGGCAAAAAACTATTCCGGCTATGGTGCGTGAAATGAGCGCCGAACAGGCCTTGGCCATTGCGCTCATAGAGAATTTGCAGCGGGAAGATTTGAACCCCATGGAAGAGGCTGCTGGATTTCGGGAGTTGCGGGATCGTTTTGGGTTGAACCAAGAGGAAATTGCGGCCAGGGTCGGCAAGAGCCGGTCCGCTGTGGCCAATACCCTGCGTTTGTTTAACTTGCCGGCTGAGGTGCAGGAAGATCTGCACAGCGGCCGCATGACCCAGGGGCACGCTCGCCCCCTCTTGGCCGTGGATAGTTCCGATGTGATTTTGCAGCTGCGGCAGTATATTTTGGATCAGGCGCCTTCGGTGCGCGAAGTTGAAGGCTGGATATCCGATTGGAAGCAAAGCGGCGAGCTGCCGCAAGCGAACACAGTTGAGGCGCCTGCCGGTAAAAAAGCTCCGCCGGCGCCAGGCGCCGAACAAGTGGCCTTGCAAGACGCCTTGGCTGATATATTGGGTTTGCCGGTACGCATCAGCGGCTCTTTGCGCAAAGGGAGGCTGAGCATTGCCTTCAGCTCGCCGGAAGAATTAGCCGGTTTAAGCTCGCGCCTGGGCTTGAAATAAACAGCCGCTCAACGATAAAAATAAAAGCCCCAACCTCGTGAGGAAAAGCATGGCTGACTTGCAAATCACTTACTCCAGAGAGCGCCTTTTGGCATATTTGCCGCGTTTGAAAGATGCACGCGTTTTAATCGTGGGCGATATCATGCTTGATGAATATTTTATCGGCGACGCGGAAAGAATTTCTCCGGAAGCGCCGGTTCCGGTGGTGAAAATCAGTGAAGACCGTTTGACCTTGGGCGGCGCGGGAAATGTGGCGCGCAACATCCGCAGTTTGGGCGGCGATCCGCATCTGATCACTATTTGCGGCAATGACGATGGGGCAAGGCAAATCGAAACGCTGCTCCGAAATAATGATATTTCCACCCAACTGATTAGCGATCCCAGGCGCCGCACCACCACCAAGACCAGAATCATAGCCCGACACCAACAAATGCTGCGCTTCGACCAGGAAGATGTTTCACCGGCAGCTGCACCCCTGCTCGGCAAAGCGCTTGATGCGATAAAGGAGAATTTGACTTCACGCACAGTACTCATTTTGTCCGATTACGGCAAAGGGCTCATCTGCGCCGGATTGATGGCGGAGCTGCGGGTTTTGCAGGCGGAATGTCTTGCCGCAGGTCAGGATTTGAAAATTTTAGTGGACCCGAAAACGCCCAATTGGGAACTGTACCAAGGCGCGTATCTGCTTACGCCCAACAGCAAAGAAACCGGTGAAGGCGCGGGATTGCCCGTAAGAACTTCCGAAGAAATCATGGCTGCGGGGCAGACCCTGCGCAAGCTTTTGAACAGCCGTAATTTGCTGGCGACTTTGGGCGCGCAGGGGATGGCTCTGTTCGCCGCGCCGCAGAGGATCTGGCATATTCCCACCGCCGCACGCAAAGTATATGACGTTACCGGGGCGGGGGATACCGTCATTGGCGTTCTGGGCTTGGCCTTGGCCGCGGGCATTCCGCTCTTGCCCGGTTGCCTTTTGGCCAATTGCGCAGCAGGAATTGTTGTTGGCGAAGTTGGAGCCGCTGCGGTAAGCCTTGAGCAGCTTAAAGAGGCGTTAAGCGAAAACAGCGGGTATACTGCTACACGCTGGTAAAAATTTCAGAGCTGCGGGGCGCGCGGCTCATCGGTTAACAGGCGCCGAATATGTTGGTTTTTTCGGTTTACCCGGCGAGGCCCAGCATCGTTTCAATATGGCGGCAGACGCGGGCCGAAGAACCGGCATCCTTGTCAGTGAACAAAATATCGCGCATGCGCATGCGCTCCGCGCTGAAAAGATCTTCACCGTTCAGCGTGCGCCGCAGCAACGCAAAAAGTTCCGTTTCAGAGTGCGAGGCCGGTCCCGGGCGCCACTCATCAAAATTCAGCATAAATTCGCGACTTTGGCTGGTGTAATCTTCAAGGTCCTGAATGTGAAAATGAATGGGCCGGTCGCAAAGCAAGTAATCAAAATATACTGAAGAGTAGTCAGTCAGCAGAATATCGCTTTCCCGCAGCAGGGGGTAGACATCACTGGTGCTCTTGCACACAACCAGACCAGGGTATTCTTTTTTAGGTAAAATCAACGAGGGATGGAGCTTAAGAGCCCAAAGCAGGTTATGCTCAAGGGCAAAAGCCGCAATATGGCCGGGGTCGATACCCTGGGCGTCCAGAGGGGGCACACCGCTGTCGCGGAAAGTGGGCATATGCAGAACAACTTTGCCGCCGGTTTTGCGATGGGCCCGGACCTTACCGTACAAATCCGCATCCACATTAATGAAGTCATTCGCTTTGGGGGATCTAAGCAGGGCATCATTACGCGGAAAGCCTGCCTGTGCGTAGTTTTCGGGCGGAATGTAAAAGACGCTGCTGAATATACGGCTTACGGCCGGTGAAGTGGACGCAACCGCATCGTAATTGGAGTACATGGCTTCCAGATAAGCGGCTTTTTCCGCATCCATATTCACCGGCGATTCAATTTCAGCTCGGCCGATTTTTTTCAAAGGAATGCCGTGCCAGAGCTGAAAAACCTTGGCCCGATGCAATAGCGGCCAGAGCGGAGTCAGCCTCCAGTCAAAGTTATCGCAAACCACAAGGGCGGCCTGAGCCGGCAGCCGAATATTCTTGCCCGGAAAAAGGCAAACCGGCAAACTGCGCCTCGCCAGCTCCTCAGCTTCTTCAGGCATGGTGGTCACAAAAAGGGGCTCAAAAGCATATTTGCCTGAGGTCGCTTCCAGGTAAGCATACTTGATGTTGTCCAGCAGCATGCCGCGATTGCGCCCTACAAAAACCACCAGGTCCTTGCGCTGCGGGATCATCCGGGCCAGGTTCATAATTTCCATATTCAGATCTATGGCGGCCTGCTCTTGGTCCGAAATCATGGCAGCTCCTATTTCTAAAACAAGATATTAATTATCATCACTACCTCAAGCCCACAGGCATGGCAATACACGGATGAACACAAACCGAGCTTGCATTTAGCAGTTAAAATGCTAAGCTCCTGAAACCATTGACTCTCGGATAGGTAATTTTGAAATCGGACAGGCTTTAGCCAGATCCGCAGTATGTTTTTATCTATGCCTCTGCCCTGCTAAAAATAAAGTTAACTAGAAAGCATCTTTTAATTGACAGTTTTTAATAAACATTCTTATTCAGAAATTACGGATTAATTTTTTTATTTTCGGAAAACAGGCATGAAAGAGATTATACTCATTGGCGGGG
>CBDTYX010000015.1:0-15842 GCA_965364745.1 uncultured Desulfovibrionaceae bacterium
TATCTGCCGGAATTTCCTGCGCAACTCCAGCCTCCGCTCGCATGGCCTGCAAAAAGCGATTCAGCCTGCGCGCCGCAATCAGCTGCTTGTCGTAATTCAGCAGCATATTACGTACATAAAACGACCTGATAGTCACAGCTTTCTCCCCTTACCACCCTTTACGGCCGGGAGAGAAATATCTTTAGGTCTTAGGCTGGATATTTAGGAAAAATTCCCATATTCAGCCATAATCATCCCTGCCGTAGCGCATTATCCGCCTGAAAACGGGCTGTTACGGCTCTGATGAGTTCTCCTTAAGGTCGCTTTTTATTTCTGCGTTTCAAGGCAACCATCTTCCTTTACGGCCCTTTGGGGCATAACCTTAGGGGTGAACAAAAATATTTCTAGATTTGTTCTAAAGCGTAAGAATTTAAACGATATTGGCAATATGTTACAGGTTTGGACATGTTTACAGGTTTCTCTTTTCAAGGCGGCCTTAAACAATTATACACAGAAACGGTTTTGGCTGAAGGCGGCAAGTTCCGTCTGACGCAAAACCTTTAAGGATATCTTGTGAATACGCCCGCATCACCTATATTCATTGCCGCAAGGCCCATTGTTCTGGCATCGGCTTCCCCCAGGCGGCAGGAATTTTTGCGTGGCTTGGGGTTGACCTTTACCGTGGTTCGGCCGGTTGCTCCAGAGCCTTTGCCCGAGCGGGATGAGACGCCGCAGGACTTTGCCTTGCGCGTGGCCCGCGTCAAAGCGGCCGGGATTGCGCCGCTGCATCCTGCGGCTGCAGTGATTGCCGCAGATACTGTGGTGGCCCTCGGGCAAGAAATGATGGGCAAACCTGAGTCTGAAGACGAGGCTGTGGCCATGCTTAAAGGGCTGGCCGGGCGCACGCATGTGGTCTGCACCGGGTGTTGCCTGCATTTGCCTGACGGGCGGGAAGAAGCTTTTTGCGCAACTTCGGAAGTGACCATGCACGCCTGGCCCGAGGCCGCGCTGCGCGCCTACGCAGCCGGGGGGGAACCCGACGATAAGGCCGGAGCCTACGCAATCCAGGGGCAGGGGGCTTTTTTGGTGAAGAGCATCAGCGGTTCCTGGACCAATATTGTGGGCTTGCCGCTCACCGAGCTGTTAGAGGCGCTGTTGAGGCACGGCGTTATTGGTCCGGCGCGCGGAGCCTGAAGCGGGATAAAAGCCTTTGTTAAGGATAGGATTATAATGGAAAAACGTAGTTTCAGCGACCAATTGGCTTTGGGCATTGCCCGCCTGGGCGTGGCCGGGCTGTCGCCCAAGGGGCCGGGCACTTGCGGCAGTTTTGTGGCCGTACTTTTGGCTCCGTGGTGTTTTATGCCCCTGCCCGTGTATTGGCAACTGGCCGTGCTGACGCTGGTATTTTTTGTGGGCTCCTGGGCGGCCGGGCGGGCCGAGCGGATTTTAAACGAAAAGGACCCGGGGCAGGTGGTGGTTGACGAGCTCTTGGGCCAATGGATCGCCATCATGCCCCTGGGCGCTGTGGCTAATCCCTGGCAGCTGTTGGCCGCGTTTATTTTGTTCCGCACTTTGGACATTGCCAAGCCCTGGCCCATCAAGGCTTCGGAAAACTGGCTGCCCGGCGGCTGGGGGGTCATGCTTGACGATCTCATCGCCGGGGTGGGCGCAGCGGCTATTTTATTGCTGGGCGTATATTTTTGGGGTTAAGATCCGCCTTTTGGTCCGCGCCTGACCGCAACCTCGAGCGTAAAAGCGCCCGCAAATTTGTTTTTATACACTGCTGTCCCCCTGTTCTTTTCACGGTTATCTTTGTGCATAACTTAGATAACTATCTGTTCTTGCAAAATAATTTATGAAAATTTTTATGTGCCTAACTTGGGGCGCGATGTGCGTAATTTTTTGCGGACGGCTGAGCAGGCGCGGATATGCACAGCGCCGACAAATCTCTTTGCGCGGGAAAATTGAATTATTTCACGGCATAGATTAGGATAGGCACAAAGTTGGGAACAACGGAAAGAATGTTGATTTTGAGGATGCTGTTGTGCGTTATTACGTGAAACTTTTTTGGGAGCGCACGGCTTTAGCCGAAGAGCTCCTGGATTTCTTTCTGGAGCATAATGTCCAGCCCGAGCTGGACTTCAGCTCGCCGCATTTAATGGCCATGTCCGCGAGTGAGCATGCAGTTATGGCTGCTTTGTGGCGCGAGCGGGGGCTTGCCTGTGCCGTGCATTTGCCGTTCATTATGCCTGACGCTATGGGGCGGGTGAGCTTTAAGCCGCGCGAGGCGCTGGAAGATATGCTTAAGGCGGTACAGGCGACTAAAGCATATGGCCCGCGCCATTTTGTGGGGCATCCCTATTTATTCGCGCAAGGCGCTTTGCGGGGCAACACTCTCGAAGAACTGCTTGAGCTGTGGACCCGGGCGGCCGAAGCTTGCGCCCCGGCCAATTTGTACCTGGAAAACACCCTTGAGCAGGACCCCCGCCCCCTGGCCGATTTGGCGGCGCGCTTGCCGAAGAATTGCGGGGTATGCTTTGATGTGGGCCACTGGCATGCCCTGGCCGGCGGCAGGCGAAAGCGGAATCTCGAACTCTGGCTGGATGAACTCATGCCGCTTATCGGCCACCTGCACCTGCACGACAATTACGGCGGCTATGACGAACACCTGGCGCCCGGAGAGGGGCTTATTGACTGGGACTATTTCGCGGCGCTTTTGTCGGCGCGGGGGCTGAAGCCCGGTGTGACCTTTGAGACCAGCTTTGCATTGCGCGACTTGCGGGCCACCCGAAATTATGTGGTCAGGCATCCGAAATTCCGAAAGACTTTAGGCCTGGAGTAAGGTGCGCGCGGGCTGCCGGGCAGGCAAAAAACTGCCCGGTATTTTATGGCGGCCGATGAATAATTTTGCAGCATTGAAAAATTATTTTTTCGACAGAATAACTTGATTTTACTTGGATTTTTCAGATAAATATTTCCCTGTTCGTCGGATTCGGCCTGGATGATTTTATTTTTCGGCGCATAAAAGGGTTGACAAGACGCCCGCAATTTGGTCAAAGCATTTTCCACGCGGGCGGTTAGCTCATTTGGTAGAGCATCGGCCTTACAAGCCGAGGGCGGTAGGTTCGATTCCTACACCGCCCACCAGCACAGCTTACAAACGCGGAGCAGTAGTTAAGACGGTTATAACGCTGGCCTGTCACGCCAGAGGCCGAGGGTTCGAGTCCCTTCTGCTCCGCCAGAATATAAGGAAAGCGAGGCATTTGCCTCGCTTTTTTTATGCAAAACGACGGGATGCATAATTAACTCCGGTATTATGCGCGGAGGAAACTTGCCGAATGCGCGAACTAATTCGCCTCCGAAGATCTGGTGATTTACCCGGCGCGGCGCACCAACAATAAAGCCTGGATCATAGTTTACGCCGTTGTTGCCGGATTGAGATGCGCGCCGCAACGCCGCGTTTTACATATTTCATAGCCCCCTTATTTCTCTTATTGCTTTGCAGGGTCACTATGCTGAGCCGCTTCGTCAGGCCGGATTCGGGCCAAGCACATCTGCTGCCTCGGCCAGTTCAGCTCTGATAGCGATATGTTGGGGGCAGGCTTTTTCGCACTCCCCGCATTTGATGCATTCGGACGCGCGCCTTTTTCCATGCCCGCCCACGTGCCATGTTTCCCAATGAAGAGCCGCGGCTTTGTCCTTATAAAGGGTCAGGTAGTTCATGGCGGTGAAGGTGCCCGAAATGCCGATGTTCTCAGGGCAGACTTTGGCGCAGTAGTCGCACACGGTGCAGGGGATAAGCGGAATGGCGGCGAGCGCCTTTTGCGCTTCAGCCACCGTGCTTTTTTCATCCTCGGTCAGGGGCTTGAAATTCTTCATGAATGAAAGATTGTCGTCCATCTGTTCCAGGGTGCTCATGCCGGACAACACTGTGAGCACGCCTTCAAGGCTGGCAGCGAACCGGATGGCCCATGAGGCAACGGAGGTGTCAGGATTGGCTCGGCGGAGAATCTCGGCCGCCGGCTCAGGCGGATTCGCAAGCAACCCGCCTTTGACAGGCTCCATAACGATGATGGGTTTGCTGTGCCTCCTCGCCACTTCATAACAGGCTCGCGCCTGAACGGCCGGATTTTCCCAGTCCGCATAGTTGATTTGGAGCTGCACGAACTCCGCCTCCGAATGCGCCGATAAAATTGCCTCCAGCTCTTCCGCCGTGGCGTGCGCTGAAAATCCGACATGGCGGATCAGTCCCTGCTGTTTTTTCTCCTGCACGAATTGCCACATGTTAAAATCATCAAAGACCCTGGTTCGGCTCGCGCCGAGGTTGTGCAGCAGGTAGAAATCAAAATAGCCGGCTCCGGATTGCTCCAGTGAGGTTTCAAATTGTCGTATGGCGTCGTCGCGGCTTTCGCATTGAATCCAGGCCGCGTTTTTGGTGGCCAGTTGAAACGCTTCACGCGGGTAGCGTTCCACCAGGGCCTGCCGGATGGCATCCTCGCTGCCGGGATAGGCCCAGGCTGTGTCAAAGTAGGTAAAGCCGGCGGCCAGGAAGCGGTCCACCATTGCTTTGACCTGTTCGATATCAATGCTTTCTCCGAGCTTTGGCAGGCGCATCAGGCCAAAGCCAAGCTTTTTGATTTCTTCACCGAGGTATGGCATAAGATCCTCCTGATTCCGGTTTACCGAAGATTTCCATTATTTTTTCAATTCCGACAAAAGTTTCCCGCCTGTCCCGATATTATCCAGTTCATTTTCTTTCAGATAAACTATGAAGGTTTCCGCAGGCATATTCATTATTTTGCGGCGCTTTCCGTAAATTCTTTCACCAATCGGATTTTTTGTTCCTTGTTCAACTTGCTCGATTCCATCGTGATAACCGGCATTTTGACTATCTCATTCTTCTACAAAATTTTCCCGGAGCATTCAGGGCGGGCTGCTTGCGTGCGGCGCCAAACGAATCCGCGCTGCTCGCACCCACAATCAGGCCGGTCTGAGTCGCCTTTACGTGAATGCGCTCTCGCGCCGGGGTTATTTTATGCCTGCTCCCAGTGCCGCGGCTTCTTCCAGAACCGGCTTGCCGGCGATATCTCCGATTTCATTAACCCCGCCGGCCAGAAGCATGCCCACGTCCGTCCAGCCGATGTTGCTGAGGAAGCTTTTGTAATAGTCGATCATGGGCTGGAAATTGCTTCGGCTGCTGTCGCCGGCGGCGATGAGCATGATGCAGTCTTTGGGCGGGGCGGCATAGCCATTGGCCTCGATGGCCGCGAAAATGCGATCGATAGCCGTTTTGAGCTGGGCGGTGAAGCTCCAGAAATACAGAGGCGAGGCCAGCACGATTATATCGGCTGTTTCGTAGGCCGGGTAGATTTCATCCATATCGTCTTTCTGGGTGCAGGGACTGGCTTTGTTTTTGCCCCCCTTGAGGCAGCCTATGCACGGACTGATGTTCATTTCCGCGATATTGAAGCGGGTGACGCTGTGCCCGGCGCTTTGCGCCCCGGCTGTGAACCGGTCGATTAAGGCCGCGGTGTTGCCGTGTTTTCTGGGACTTCCGTTAAGCACCACAATTTTTTTACCCATGACGATCCTCCTCAGCGAGTTTGGCAACGCCGGACATGGACTGATTTTTTGCGCCCGGAGTTTTGGAAACGATAATTTAACATGGCAGAATCAGCGTACTAAAGCAAATGCATTGCATGCAGAGCCTGCGGGGGAGATAAGGGGAAGTGATAAATATTTATTGAAGGGTGTGGGGTAAGGCTTTTGGGGCGGTTCGTCGAAAGATTAGATAAGCGGAATTGATAATGAAAAAGAAAAGCCGCCCAAAAGTGAGCGGCTTTGCTAAGTTTAAACCTTTGCGGTTATTCTCATTTGGTGCCCAGAGCCGGACTTGAACCGGCACGAACGTTTCCGTTCCAGGGATTTTAAATCCCTTGTGTCTACCAATTCCACCATCCGGGCGGGAAAGGCTCGGCGGAAAGTGCTTTTCCGCGTGCTTTTTGCTATACGGAAAGCGGGCCGGAGTCAATATTATTGTGGGTATTCAATTTTGCCGCCGAGCTGTTTAAATCGCGCAGGGGCCGCTTTTATTCCTGTGGTTCAAAAAATACGGAGCGGGGAATGCCGATGGCCGCTTCCTGCCATTTGTCATGGGCCAGGGCGTAAACGTGGACCACGCTCAAAGTGGCCTTGTCCACAAAGAGCAGCCGCCCTTCAATATTTTCGGTCAGCATGGAACTTAAGCCGTCGGACAGAATATGAAACAGATCCTCACCGTAAGCGTCCAACTCGCATTGAAAGCGCAGACTGTCGCCGTCCGGGGTGAAATCCAGGTGCATGGCGCCGTTGGCGCTTAAAAATTGCGTGACTTCATCCACCAGCCGGTGCTCGTGTTCGTAAAGATCGCTATAGGTCAATTCCGGGCCGTAAAACAGTTGCCCGTACATTTCACAAGGATATTTGGCCGGCATATGTATCTCCTTATGTATTTTGCAAAACTTACACCGCGTGAGGGCCAAGGTCAAACCCGCCCGCAGCCTGGAGGGCGCAAGCCTTTTCCATCGTTCGCCTTTGTGTTACTACTCACAAACCGGTCCGGAAAGCGCTTTCGGGCGCAAGGCCGCAAACTATGCCCAAGGGCGGTCGCAAATACAGTTCATGGCTTTTATCATCAATTATCAGGAAAAACTCAACCCGGCCCAGTATGAGGCGGCAACCACCCTGGAGGGGCCGGTGCTGGTGGTGGCCGGGGCGGGTTCGGGCAAGACGCGGACCATTGTCTACCGCCTGGCCCGGCTTATGGAAGAAGGCGTGCCGCCGCAGCAGATTCTGCTGTTGACTTTTACCCGCAAGGCCGCCCAGGAAATGACCCGCCGCGCCGAGCAGCTTTTGGGTCTTGGGGGCAGCGGCGTGTCCGGCGGCACTTTTCACGGCTTCGCGTATTCGGTGTTGCGGCGATTTCCGCCGCCGGGATACAGGAGCGGGCTTACGGTCATGGATACCCCGGACAGCCTGTCCGCTTTGCGCTCCTGTAAGGAAGATCTGAAAATCGGCAAAGGGGAACGCGCCTTTCCCAAAACCCAGACCATACTTTCCCTGATCAGCAAAAGTCGTAACAAGGAAGTGGATCTGGACGGGCTCATCCGCCGCGAGGCGGCCCACCTGATGCCCTATGCGCCGGATATGGCCGCCATGGCCGATGCTTACGCCGCCTATAAACTCAAGCACAGCGTCCTTGATTACGATGACTTGCTCTTTGCCCTGGAAAACCAGCTGCGCGGAAATCCCGAGTTGCTGGCCCTGGAGCGCGGCCGCTTCAGCCACATCATGGTTGATGAATATCAGGACACCAACCCGGTGCAGGCTCGGCTGACCCAACTTTTGGCCGGCGAGAACGGCAATGTTATGGTTGTGGGCGATGACGCGCAATCCATTTACGCCTTTCGGGGCGCGGACGTACGCAATATTCTCAATTTCCCGCGTCTTTTTCCCGAGGCCAAACTCATCAAGCTGGAGCAAAACTACCGCTCCACCCAGCCGGTGCTGGATTTGACCAACGCCATTTTGGCCGGGGCCCGTGAGAGCTTCCATAAACATTTGCACTCCAGCCGGCAAAGCGCTGTTTTGCCGCGCCTGATCCGGCCGCTGCACGACCTTTCCCAAGCCGCCTTGGCCGCGAGTATGGTTTCCGAGTTTTTGCACACCTACCCGGCCAGGGAAATTGCCGTGCTCTTTCGGGCCGGGTATCAGTCTTTCAATTTGGAAGTGCAGCTGAACAAGCAGGGCATTCACTTTAAAAAATATGGAGGCCTGCGCTATACCGACGCGGCGCACATCAAGGACGTCATGGCCATGGCCAGGCTCATCGTCAATCCTTTGGATTTTCCGGCTTTTGCGCGAGTGGGCGAATTTTATCCCGGCATCGGCCCCAAGACGGCGCAGCGCGTTTATGCGGCCGCGGTCAGCGGCGATGCGGCCCAGTTGGATAAAGCCGCCGGGCGGCATAAGGATTTTTTGGCTACGCTGCGGTTTTTGGATGAGCTGCGCGCGGCCGGAGAAAAGCCGGCGGCCTGCCTGTCCAGAATTTTGGATCACTACCGGCCCGTGCTTGAGGCCAATTACGCCGATGACTACCCCTACCGCCAGCAGGGCTTGGATGAATTTTTGATTATTGCCGAGCCTTACGCGGACCTGGATTTATTGATTTCCGACCTCAGCCTGGAAGACCCCGGCCCGGAAGCGGGCAAAGGCGATGACGACGGAGCCATAACCTTGTCCACAGTGCACTCGGCCAAAGGGTTGGAGTGGTCGGTCGTGTTGATCATCGACCTGGTGCAGGATCGTTTCCCCTCGCGCCACGCCCTGCTTAATGACGATGAATATGAAGAGGAGCGGCGGCTTCTGTATGTGGCCTGCACCAGAGCCAAGGACGAGCTCATTTTGTTCGCGCCGGTGTCGGTGTACAATCGCGGCCTGGGCGCGCACGAGGCCGCCGTGCTCAGTCCCTTTGTGCATGAGCTGCCGGAGGGTGTCTATATTGAAGAGCGCGAGGGCTACGGCGGCGCGCTGTATGCCGCGCCCGCCCGGTTCGGCCGGATGGCGCGGCCGGAAGCGGGCAATCGGGAGGATGAAACAGGCGGGCAAGACGCGGCTTTTAAAGCCGCCCGCCCCGCCCCGCCCCGATTGTCGAGTTTCCCGCCCTGGGCCGCCGTCGAAGACCTTCCGGAACAGGGAGAGTCTGCGTTTAAAGCGGAAAATGTCATTTCCGGTCCGTCCAAAGACGGTCCCCTGCGGTTGGGCTACTGCCGCCACCGCTTATTCGGCCGGGGCAAAATTGTGCAGCATATCCCACCGGATAAATATCGCGTCAACTTCACCGGTTTTGGCCTGAAAGTGATTATGGCCGACTACCTGGTATTGGAGGAGGACTAAATGGCGGAAACACGTCGTCTCGCCTCTGAGGCGGAATTTTTAAGCCTGGTGGATAAGCACTTCAGCAACAAGCATCCGCATATGGCCCTCGGTCGGGGCGATGACTGCGCAGAGCTGATTTGCCCGCACGACCTGTGCATGACTTCGGATTTGTTTTTGGAAGATGTGCACTTTCGCACCAGCTATTTTTCGCCGCGCGACATAGGCTGGAAGGCGCTGGCCGTGAATTTTTCCGACCTGGCCTCGGCCGGGGCCAAACCCGTGGGCTGGAACATGAACCTCATGCTGCCCAAAGATACCAGCCTCGGGTATGTGGCCGCCCTGCTGCAAGGCATGGCCGAGTTGGCCGCACAATACGACGCGCCGCTCACCGGCGGCGACCTTAGCCGGGCGGACAAACTGGGAGTGAGCATCACCGCCTGGGGCGCGCCGTCTTCCGGGCGCGGCTTTTTGCGGCGCAATGGCGGCCAGGTTGGCGACAGGCTGTTTTTAAGCCTTACGAGGGAGCAAAGCCTTGGCCTGGCCCGGGTGGGTCTGCTGGATTTAGAAGCCGCAAAGGGCAGCCCCGGCGGCGCAGCGGGAAGCCCCGCCTATCCTGTCTCGCATGCCGCGCATCTGCGCCCTGCGCCTTTGGTGGAGTTGGGACGGGTTTTGGCCCAAACGGGCGTGGCCGTGCTCATGGATGTTTCTGACGGCCTGGCCCGGGACTTGCCCCGTCTCCTCGGGCATGAGCGCGGCCTTAATCTGGGCGCGAAGATAGAGATCGACACCGCTGATTTGCACCCTGAAGTGCTGGCTTTCGCCAAGGCGCGGGGGCTTGATCCGGTCCGCGAGGCTTTCCTGGGCGGCGAGGATTATCTGCTTTTGGGAGCCTGTTCCACGCATCTTTTGCAGGTCATGCTTAACCGGGGCATGGATGTGCTGCCTCTGGGCGTGATCACCGCCGGGCCGGGCATAACCGTTAATGGACAGATTTTTGATCTGGCCGGGTTCGATCATTTTTCATGAAAAAGACGCCTTTCCGACTTGACGTTTTAACCGGAAACATGTTCAACAAAAAAGCTTGTTTCACGGCATAAACAAGCCCAAAATTTAAATAAGGAACCTAACCGTGACCATGAAGCCTGATTTTGCCAAGGGCGGGGGCTTGGTGCCTGCCATCGCCCAGGATGACGCCAGCGGGGAAGTGCTTATGCTGGCCTACATGAACGAAGAAGCCTGGAACGCCACACTAAAGACCGGCGAAGCCCACTATTACAGCCGCAGCCGCAACGAGCTGTGGCACAAGGGCGCCACTTCCGGAAATACCCAGGCGGTTAAGCATATTCGCCTGGACTGCGACCTGGATACCGTGCTCCTGCGCGTGGAGCAGCGCGGCGGCGCGGCCTGCCACGAGGGCTACGCTTCCTGCTTCTTCCGTGAATTGGGCGCCGGCGGTGAAGTAAGCATCTGTTCTGAGCGGCGCTTTGACCCCAAGGAGGTCTACAAAAAATGAACTCGACCCCCAATAAATTGAAACTCGGTATCCCCAAAGGCTCTTTGGAAGAAGCCACCATAAATCTTTTCGCCCGTTCCGGCTGGAAAATCCGTTCCAACAGCCGCAACTACTTTCCGGAAATCAATGACCCGGAAATCGCCGTGAGCCTCGCCCGCGCGCAAGAAATTCCGCGTTACGTGTCTGACGGCGTTCTGGACGTGGGCCTGTCCGGCAAGGATTGGATTTTGGAAAACAAGGCTGACGTGGAAGTGGTTTCCAACCTTATCTACTCCAAAGTCTCCTCGCGCCCGGCCCGCTGGGTGCTGGCCGTGGCCGGAGATTCGTCCTACCATAAGCCGGAAGATCTCGAAGGCAAGCGCGTCGCCACGGAAATTATGGGCGTGACAGAAGATTTTTTTGCCGGCAAGGGCATTAACGTTAAAGTGGAATATTCCTGGGGCGCCACTGAAGCTAAAGTGGTCGAAGGTCTGGTGGACGCCATTGTGGAAGTGACCGAAACCGGATCCACCATCAAGGCGCACGGCCTGCGCATCATCGCCGAGGTATTGGAAACCAATACCCAGCTCATCGCCAGCCGGGCCGCCTGGGCTGATCCTTGGAAGCGCAAGAAAATCCAGCAGATCGATCTTCTGCTGCAAGGCGCGTTGCGGGCGGAATCGCTGGTGGGCCTGAAAATGAACGTGCCCGCCGCCAAGCTGGATGCCGTTTTGGAGCTTTTGCCCAGCTTCACCTCGCCCACCGTGGCCCATTTGCAGAACTCAGAATGGCTGGCTCTGGAAATTCTGGCCGAAGTGCACACCGTGCGCGACCTTATCCCCACCCTCAAGGATAAAGGCGCGGAAGGCATCATTGAGTACTCGCTGAATAAGGTTATTTAGGATGATTGAGCCGGGGGAGGGGGGGGAGAACCTTTTGAGGAAAGGTTCTTCCCCCCCCTTCCCCGGACCCCCTTCCCCCTTATCTACAAACCTTTTTAATTGGGGGGCATATCGTGAACCAGCCTAATATTTACCCTCCGAAATATTTATACGGCATCATCGGCCATCCTTTGGGGCATAGTTTAAGCCCGCTTTTGCATACCTGGTCTATGCGTCGGGCTGGGCATGCAGGCGCGTTTTTTGCCTGGCCCGTGAGCCCGGAGCGCTTGGCGGACTTTATCGCTGCCGTGCGCGAGCTGCCCGTGCATGGGCTGTGCGTGACCATTCCTCATAAAACCGCTGTATTGGCGCTTTTGGATGGTTTGAGCGCCGAAGCGCGGGCCGTGGGCGCGGCCAATACGCTGTTTTGGCAAGACGGCGCGCTGTGGGGGCACAATACCGATGTGGCCGGATTTTTGGCCGGGCTGGCTAGTTTTCGCGCCAGATGCGGCCTGCCTGAGTCCGCCCTGGTGCTCGGCGCGGGCGGCGCGGCCCATGCTGTGCTTTACGCCCTGCAAAGCTTGGGCGTGCGGGATATCCGCCTGGCCGCGCGTCGGGCTGATGCCGGCGGGGAACTGGCCGGGCGATTTGGGGCGAAATTTGTAGCTTGGGAGAAAATGTCGACGCAGCCGGCACAAATAGTCATAAATACCACGCCTCTGGGCATGATCGGAGCGGCCGACTCAGGGGAAACTCCCCTGTCCGCCGCGGATTTTGTTGCTTTGGCCGGAAATTTTGCGCCTGCCGCCTGCCTGGCGTATGATTTGGTGTATAATCCTCTACGCACGCCGTTTTTATGCGCCGCCGCCCATGCGGGGTGGAAAATTCAGGAAGGCCTGACCATGCTGGCCGCGCAAGGGTTAGCCCAGTTTGAGCTGTGGAGCGGCAAGCCCGCGCCGGACCTGGCCGAAGCCGTGGTCGTGCTCAAGTCCGCTTTATAAAATAAGCCAAATATTCTTGGTTGCCTTTGGGCCCTTTGATTTTGGCCGGCACCACGCCTTGAATTTCCAGACCCAGTTCATCGCGCGCAAACTCCAGCACGTCGTCCACGGCCCGCTGTTGATCAGCCTCATCGCGGACCACGCCCCGGTCCGTGCCGGCCGGTCCCAATTCGAACTGGGGCTTGATCAGGGCAATGATGCGCCCGCAGGTTTTCAGCCATTGCAGACAAGGCGGCAGGATCAGCTTAAGAGAAATGAACGACACGTCGATGGCTACAATGTCCACAGGCTCGGGAATCAGCTCCGGCGAGGCCAGGCGCAGATTGACGCGTTCCAGGCAGATAACCTTGGGATCACTGCGCAAGCGAGGATGGAGCTGGCCGTAACCCACGTCTGCCGCGTAAACGCGGGCCGCACCGTGCTGCAGAAGACAATCGGTAAAGCCGCCCGTGGACGCGCCGGCATCCAGGGCCACCGCGCCGCTGACGTCCAGATTGAAATGCTCGATTGCGGTCAGCAGTTTGTAAGCGCCCCGGCTGACAAAGCGCTCGCTTTCCTTGACGAACAATTCGCAGTCAGCGGGCAGCAGTTGGCCGGGTTTGGCTACCGGAACCCGCGCGCCGGGCTTTTCTTCAAATACCTGCCCGGCCATGATCAGGCGCTTGGCCCGCTCCCGGCTTTCAGCCAGTCCCCTATCCGCCAACAATTGATCGGCGCGAATTTTACCTGCTTTCATGGCCCGGATCATAAGGCAATCCTTTGCCGCTCGCAATGGGTGGGGTAACGGCATTGCATTTTATTGATAGGTGCTTACTATTAGAAGCAGTGCAGAGACGCGATGCGGCCTGCTCTGAAAATGATCTGCCGCTCACCCCAATAAGGGTTTGGGAGGGGAGGGGCCCGGGGGAGGGGAACCTTTCGGCAAAATCCCCTTGCCAAATTTATGAAAGCAGGCTAAGAGCACAGGTTCCGCATATGCATGGAGGTTTTATGAAAAAGGATATCCACCCCAAAAGATACCAGGCCAAGATTTCTTGCGCCTGCGGCAATGAAATTCAAGCCATGTCCACCCGCGGCGAGCAGGTGCATGTGGAAATTTGTTCCAACTGCCATCCGTTCTACACGGGCAAGCAGCGCTTTGTGGACACGGCCGGCCGCATTGACCGCTTTATGAAGAAGTACGCCAAGTACTCCGAAGACAAGAAGGCCTAGTATTTTTCTTGCCGGACCGTGATCTGAACAGACTTTCGCGGTCCGGCAAAATTTTTCTTATGCCCAAACCGGAAATCACGACCCTGAGCAGCCAGGTGACAGCTGAAGGCGGCATTGCCCCTGAAGGTGTTTCTGACTCCGCGTCTTCCGGCAAAGGCTCCTGCGAAATAGCCGCCACTTTGGGCGGACAGGCCGTGCTCGAAGGCATCATGATGCGCAGCAAAACCACTTTGGCCATTGCTGTGCGCAAACCCGACGGCTCAATTATTGTCGAGCGGCGGCCCTGGTATTCCTTCACCAAAAGCGCTTTGGCGAGGCGCCCGTTTGTGCGCGGCTTTCCCATTCTGGTCGAGACCATGATCAACGGCATCAAGGCCCTTAATTTTTCCGCCGTGGCCACGGGTGAGGCTGAGGCCGGCACGGAAATCAAGGGCTGGCATCTGACCCTCACCCTGATTGTGGCTGTGGGCTTTGCTTTGGGCCTGTTCGTAGTGGTGCCGCATTTATTGTCTTTGTTTTTGAATTGGCTGCATATCGCCGGCGGGGCAGAGAGCGTCTCCTTCCACGCCTGGGACGGGTTGTTCAAATTTTTGGTGTTCATAGGCTACATCGCGGCCATTGCCCTTTTGCCGGATATCAGGCGCGTGTTTCAATACCACGGCGCGGAGCACAAGGTCATTTGGGCTTATGAGCAAAAAGTGGAGCTCAACTCCTTTGAAGCCGCGGCCATGAGCCGTTTGCATCCGCGCTGCGGCACCACATTTTTGCTCTATGTGCTGGGCATCGCCATTATTTTGCACGCAGTGCTGGTGCCCATGTTTTTATGGATGTGGACCCCGGAAAACCCCGTGCTTAAGCACGCGGTGCTGATCACCTTCAAGTTGTTGCTCATGGTTCCCATCAGCGCTATGGCTTATGAAGCCATCAAAGCCAGTTCGGGCATGGGCGATTCCTGGCTGAGCCGCGCGGCTCGCGCGCCGGGCCTGCTTTTGCAGCTTATGACCACGCGTGAACCCGATGCCGGGCAGCTTGAAGTGGCCCTGGTGGCCCTTAAAGAAGCCCTCGGCGCGGACGCGCCCTACGAAATAGCTACTCCGGCCTACACGGTCGGCGCATCTTAGCTGCCCTTCCTTCATACTGCACGGCGCGTCGCCGCTTTGCCGCGATATCTGGCGAAACGCGCGTTTTGTTTTGCGGCTTTACTATTATTCCGGAGCAATAAAATATGTTTGCCAAATTAGAAAATTTAGAACGTAAATATGAGGAGTTGGAGCAGCAGATCGCTTCGCCCGAGGTTTTGGAAGACCAGGAGCGCTACCGCAAATTGACCAAAGCCCACTCCGACCTGAAAGAAGTGGTCGACGTGTTTCGTGAGTACAAAGACGCGGAAGCTTCGCTGGCCGCCAACCAGGAGCTGGCTCAGGATCCGGATCCGGAAATGCGGCTGATGGTTCAGGAAGAAAATGCGATTTTGCAGGCGCGTCTGCCGGAGTTGGAAGAAAAGCTCAAAGTTTTGCTGCTGCCCCGCGACCCCCTGGATGAGAAAAACATCATTCTGGAAATCCGGGCCGGCACCGGCGGCGATGAGGCGGCTCTGTTCGCCGGGGATCTGTTTCGCATGTATTCGCGCTATGCGGAAATAATGGGCTGGCGCGTGGAGCTCATGAGCGAGAGCGAAAGCGGCGTGGGCGGCTATAAAGAAGTTATCGCCCTTATTTCCGGACAGCGCGTTTACAGCCACATGAAATTTGAATCAGGCACCCATCGCGTGCAGCGCGTGCCCGCCACTGAATCGCAGGGGCGCATTCACACCTCGGCCGTGACCGTGGCCATTCTGCCCGAGGCTGAAGAAGTGGATATTGAAATCAAGCCGGAAGAAATCCGCATCGACGTATTTCGTTCCTCCGGGCCGGGCGGGCAGAGCGTGAACACCACGGACTCCGCCATTCGCATCACCCACCTGCCCACCGGCATAGTGGTTTCCTGCCAGGACGAAAAATCGCAACACAAAAATAAAGCCAAGGCCCTTAAAGTGCTTCGTTCCCGCCTGCTGCAGGCCGAACAGGACAAACAGCATGCGGCCATGGCTGAAAACCGTCGTTCCCAGGTGGGGTCCGGTGACCGGTCCGAACGCATCCGCACCTACAACTTTCCGCAGAGCCGGGTTACCGATCACCGCATCAACCTGACCCTGTACAAGCTGGAGGCGGTGATGGCCGGCGAAATCCACGAACTGGTCGACGCCCTGGCCGCCCAGGCCCAGACCGATGCCTTGAAGCATCAGGCGGAAGGGTAGCGTTAGGCGTGACTTTTCGAGGGAGGGGAAAAGGCGGGGAAATAATTCTCCCGCCTTTTCCCCTC
>CBDTYX010000016.1:0-15460 GCA_965364745.1 uncultured Desulfovibrionaceae bacterium
CCGAGGCATTGCGGCGCAAGGGCAGAAAAGGCGGCATACTGCGGGGGCTGGGGCACGCGTATTACGGATTTTTTTGGATGTATGTGCTTAAGCTTGGTTTTTTGGACGGTCGAGCAGGGTTTATGGCCGCGGCGCACCGGGCCATTTACGCATTTTTAAAATACACCCGCATACCTGAATATTCGTGGGGCGCGCCCTACGATCATTACGAGCGGACAAAATCTGAAAGAAATGAGGAGACATGAGCAAGCCCGTTTATTATAAGCGAGTACTGCTGAAACTTTCCGGTGAAGCTTTAGCCGGGGAAGCAGGCTACGGCATAGATCCCATAACTTTGGACGGCATTTGCCGGGAAGTGGTTGAGGTAGCCACTACCGGCACGCAAGTGGCGCTTGTTATTGGCGGCGGCAATATCTTCCGCGGTTTGTCCGCCTCCAGCACGGGTATGGACCGCACTTCGGCCGATTATATCGGCATGCTGGCCACAATTATGAACGCCATGGCCGTGCATGACGCCATTCAGCGTCTGGGCCAGGCTGCGCGGGTTTATTCAGCCATTTCCATGCCTGAGGTTTGCGACCACTATATTGTGCGTCACGTACGCACAGCCATGGACTCCGGGCGCATCGCGCTGTGTGCCGGCGGCACGGGCAACCCATATTTCACAACTGATACGGCCGCAGCCTTGCGCGGGGTGGAGCTGGAGTGCGACGCCATTATCAAGGCCACTAAAGTGGACGGCGTGTATGATAAAGACCCGGTTAAACATCCGGATGCCAAACTGTATGAGCGCTTGACTTACACGGAAGTATTGCAAAAAAATTTGCGGGTTATGGACGCCACAGCCGTGTCTCTGGCCCGTGATAACAATATACCCATTATTGTCTGCAACCTGTTTAAGGGGGCGATCGCCAAAATTTTGCAAGGGCAGCCCCAAGGCACTATTGTGGAAGGAGACTAACCCGTATGGAAGAAATTAAAAAAGATGCAAAAGAACGCATGGACAAAACTTTAGAGTCTCTGGCCCGCGAATTTACCAAGCTGCGCACAGGCCGGGCTTCCGCCGCGCTGGTGGAAAACATCAAGGTGGAATATTACGGAAATTTTACGCCCCTTAACCAGGTGGCGTCCGTGGCCGTGCCCGACAGCCGGACCATAACTATTCAGCCTTGGGACAAAAGCGGTTTTGCGGCTATTGACAAGGCCATTCAAAAGTCGGACTTGGGCATCACTCCGGTTAATGACGGTAAAATTATTCGCATTGTCATTCCCCCGCTTACTGAAGAGCGGCGCAAAGAACTGGTTAAGTTAGCCAAAAAGTACGGTGAAGACGCCAAAGTGGCCTTGCGTAATATTCGCCGCGAGGCGAATGACGCGCTGAAAAAAGAGGAAAAGGACAAAACAATTACTGAAGACGAGCACCGCAAGGGCAGCGAAGACATTCAGAAACTGACAGACAGCTATGTGGCCAAGATTGATGAGCGTTGCGCGGCCAAGGAAAAGGAAGTGCTGGAAATCTAAGCCATAGCTTTTACTGGTTGATAAAAATGGATTCGGCGGGAGCAGAGCGCATTGCTTTGCTCCCGCCGAAAATTTTCCGGAGGGGCCAAGCGCTGAAATCTAGAGCATTTTACATTTGAAGTATGTCATATTTTAAATGTTCCGGCGGTATGCAGCGAAGCACAATACCGTCCGCGAAAGGCCTAGGCGAAAGCAAATTTCGCCGTCAAGCGCCTTTATCAAGCGTCAAATGCTGCAGAGCTGAAGCGGTTAGCCGGCTTTGCTGCCTAATTTGTGAGATGGGCAAGAGCGCGGCTATTTGGCGTGATCGCGCAAGGGGCGATGTTTGGGGCAGAAGGGGCGCGGGTAATTTTGCCGAAAAAATAACGGGCGGAGCAACATGCTCCGCCCGTTGGCGTTCTGAACCGTAGCGGCCTGTTTTGAAAAATGTTACCTCAGGCATGCCGAAAAACAATGGCCTGACGCTCTTTTAACAATCCAGACGTCTTGACGCTTTGGTTTTTATTTTTTCTTCGCAAACTATTGCGGCTGATTTAACTTTAAAGTTAATCTATTTATTTTATTCAGCTTCACCGACACCGGCAACGGTGTCAGTTTCTGCTTTATTTGCACGCCGCACTTTAAACAGCATATCTTCGCCTTCCCGGGAGGCCTTGCCGTGGAGCACCACTAGATCTTCGGGGGTGGCATGGGCGGCATTCCATTGGGCTTCAGTCATAAGAATGGTAATCGTGCCGGTGCTGTCGGAAAAAGAGTAGCGGTCTTCAGCCTGAGGGGTCACATACCCGGTAAGAATAACCCGCGTGCCGTGCTTCATGCCGCTGATTTTATCAGCAGTCGTATTTTCGAAATTGTTGTCGGCCAAAGCGATGCCCGCGCTTAAGGTCAGAACCAAAATCATCGCCACGACAGTTACCGTACGGCGCAGAGCAAGCCCGATTGCCCCACGTCTTGAGGTGGTGTTCATAATAACTTTTCGCCTCCAGATTTTTAGGGCCTGCCGACAATAAAACGTCCATTACAAAGAAAACCTAACCGGGAACAACGACTTAAGGCTATTCTTTACGGTTGGCCGGCCAGCTGCGACGGCAACACGCTCAACACCTCTCAGCCTCAAAAAAACCGGCACCCCGCTTCGCTGTTAAGTACCTTGTTGGCCATAACATGCTGTAAAATCAGGCTTTTTTGGATTTTGCGTTCTATTCTAAAAAATCAGCGCCTTAACATAAAGACGCTTTATTGGCAGCAGACCCCACTAAATTAAAGTTTTTTGCTAAAGACCTCGCCAGGCCTACCGGATAGACTGTCTATCAACAGCGCCTGTATGCATAAACTATTGTCGACCTTTGGACAACTTAATTTAGGAGAAATTTACAATTTCGGTCGCGGCCGGCGAAATTTTTTTTAAATGTATCTTTTCTATTATTCTTTTAGCCGCAACGATATTCACAAGATGCACTTTTTTGTTGCCTTGAATTTTCTCAAACCGATACGCATTTATTTTTACATTTGCTTTACATTTATTTACATTTTTCCGGTTTTTTTGGGGGGGGGCTGCGCAGCACCGTTAATGGATGAGGGCAAACTAAGATAGCGTCGGTTCGGGAAAAGACCTTGAAGCAGAAAGTCGTGCGGTTTTTGCGGCTGGGTTATGGAAAACTGGATAGCGGTCTTAATTGGTCATCGCTAAATCGCGAGCTTTCTCTTGAGCAGTTCGCAGAGAGTCCGGCGGTGCTGCCTTGACACGCAGCTTTGACCACAAAAGCGGTCTTTTGGTCAAGGGCGCCAATAGGCAAAAGACGTTTCGCGGCAGCTAAGGCCAGCCTTTGTCGTCTCGCCGCTGGTGGAGTCTCGCCGCACTTTGCCGCGAAGATGCTTGTGGATAGTTTCTAGTTTTGAACTTTAAGCGCCCGCAATTTTTCCAAACGAGGATCGAGGTCGTAGGATTTGCAAGAGCAGACGCCATTATTGAGATTTTGTCCGCAATTGCGACATAGGCCTTTGCAGTTTGCCGCGCACAGTACTTTTTCCGGCAGGGCCAGAATAAATTCCTCCCAAAGCAGGGCTGCGAAGTTTATTTCCACGCCGCGCCCCTCCGGAGACAGGCGCATGACTTCCTCGTCCACTTCAGTGTCTAAAATCATGAAATCGTGTTCACCGGCTCGGTTGACGGCCCGGTCGTGTTCACTTTCAGTGCGCTTGCGGCCTTTACTGTGCGCTTTGCCGGGCGCTATTTCATTCAGTCTGGTCGTGGGCTCGGCCGGCATGGGCTCAAATTCTTCAAAATCTTGTTCAATTTGCACAATGGCGTCTTCCGCACAGCGTGAGCAGGGAATGAGCACGCTGCCGGAAAGCTTTCCGCGCACCAGACAGCCGCTATCTTGCGGCAACACGTAAACAGAGGCGCGCAGAGGAGTATGCAGCGCATAGGGCAGATTGAATTCTTGGAAAAATTTTTCCCACAAAACGGGGTCATTAAGTTCGTAAGTTGCGCCGTCCGCCGGAATATCTTTGACAGGGAACCAGTTATCGTGCACGAAAGCCTCCTGAAAGCAGTGGCGCCTGGCGGGATATTCGCGGCCACGCACGCTTTTTTGACAGGAAAATTTTTTAGCCGCTAAGGACTGATTTTGTCAAGAAAGTGATTGCCTTTTTCTGTACAAGGCGGTACAAGTTCCCGCTTGGGACGTATTGTGATATTTAATCGTCCACCGGTTTGGTTTAACTGAAATTATGTTACGGAGGCTTCCGTCATGGCTATGGAATGTATGTTTTGCGGCAAGTGTCCCAGCGTGGGCAATAAAGTCAGTCACTCCAATATTAAGACTAAACGCCGCTTTGAGCCCAATTTGCAAAATTCCCGTCACCAGTTGGATTCCGGTGAAGTTGTGACCGTGCGCGTATGCACGCGTTGTTTGCGCAGCGGTTATGTGCGTAAGCCCGTGGCCCAGCAAAAAGAAGCGTCTGCATAGGTGTTGCGCTCGTCCGCGTTGAGGATATTTAAAGATAAGCAAGAAATTTCCTCCTGAGCGAAACTGCAAATGCGGCTTGTTGCTGGAGGAAGGAGAAAAATATGGCAGTTCAACAAAATAAAAAATCCGCTTCCCGTAAGGGGATGCGCCGCTCCCACCACCGCGTGGCTGTGCCTAACGTAATTTATTGCTCCTGCGGCGAAGCAGTATTGCCGCACCGCGCCTGCGACAAATGCGGTTCATACAAAGGACGTTCTGTTTTAAAAGCTGCGGAATAAAGGCGTTACAATGTCCAATGACATTGTTATTGCGGTCGACGCCATGGGCGGCGATCACGGACCAAGTGTCGTTGTGTCCGGCGCTGTGGATGCGGCCAGGGAAACGGGAGTTTCTCTTGCCTTGGTGGGCGATGAATCCAGCGTCTATGCTGAACTGGAAAAGCTGAACTGTTCCGATCTTTCCGTAAAAGTGGTGCATGCCGCCCAAGTGGCGGAGATGCAGGACAAGCCTTCGGATGTGCTGCGCCGCAAAAAAGACGCTTCCATCCAGGTGGCCTGCCGCTTGGTGCGCGAAGGCTCGGCGCACGGCCTGGTCAGTCCCGGCCATTCCGGGGCCACGGTGGCTTGCGGCATGTTCGTGGTCGGGCGGGTTGAAGGTGTAGATCGTCCGGCGCTGGCTTCATTCATGCCTACGGAAAACGACCCCATGGTTCTTCTTGATGTGGGCGCTACAGTCGATTGCAAACCTCATAATCTTTTCCAATTCGGACTAATGGGTGATGCTGTGGCCAAGGCCCTCCTGGGCATTGAAAAGCCGGGCATCGGGCTATTGTCCATTGGGGAAGAAGAAGGCAAAGGCAACACCCAAGTTAAGGAAGCTTACGAGCTGTTTAAAATGGCTCAGAATATCAATTTTTTAGGTAATGCCGAGGGCCGCGACATTTTTACCGGACAGGTGGATGTGGTGGTCTGTGATGGTTTTGTAGGCAACGTGGTGCTTAAACTTTCAGAGGGGCTGGGCTCTTCGTTGGCGCGGCTGCTCAAGCGTGAGTTGCTTTCAGCCGGGCCTGTCGCCAAAATGGGCACTTTTCTGGCCAAAGGCGCACTTAAACGCTTTGCCAGATTTGTGGATTATGCGGAGTATGGCGGCGCGCCGCTGCTTGGCCTTAAAGGCATCATCATGGTCTGCCACGGTTCGTCCAACCAACGGGCCATACATACCGCAGTAAAGCAGGCGGCCACGTTTGTGGAAAAAAAGACCAATCAGTTGCTGGTGGACAGCATCAGCGCTTACGAAGAACTCACACGTTACAGCAGTTCCGCGCAGTGATATGAGCCTGATCAAGAGGTTGGGCGTCGCGTGGAAATTGTTGTGAAATCATTTTATCAGGCAGTTGCCGATCAATCCTGAAGGGAGTTGCAGATGGCAGACAATCTTTGCCGCATAAACGGCATTGGCGCGTACGCCCCGGCACGGGTCATTGATAATGCATATCTTGCGACCTTGGTGGATACCAATGACGAATGGATTGTTTCGCGTACAGGCATCAGGGAGCGCCGCATGGTCGCGCCCGGCGAGTTTTGTTCAGACCTCGCCCTGGCCGCGGCTGAGGAGGCCCTCAAGCGTTCCGGAATTGCCAAAGAGCACATCAGCCACGTTATTTTGGCTACTTGCACGGGGGACTGCGTTTTTCCCAGCACAGCCTCTATTGTAGCACATAAGCTGGGGTTGAAAGATGTGCCGGCGTTTGACATCAGCGCGGCTTGCGCGGGTTTTCTCTACGGCCTGGAAATTTCACGCGGCCTGGCGGCTCAATCTCCTGATGCCTGTGTGCTGTTGCTTGCCGCAGAAGTTTTGACTTCACGCTGCAACTGGCTGGACCGCAGCACCTGTGTGCTGTTTGGAGACGGCGGCGGGGCCTGTTTGGTCACCGGCTCCGAATTTCCGCGCGGCAGGGGACTTAATGCCGAGCTTATGGATGTTATCACTCGGGCCGACGGCGCTTACACCGACCTTTTGTACATTCGGGGCGGGGGATCCTCCCTGCCTTATAAAGTCGGCGATATCATCGGCGATGAGTATTTTATCCATATGGACGGCCGGGAAGTATACAAGCATGCGGTGCGCAATATGGCGGCCGTCAGCCGGGAGATTATCGAGCGCAACGGACTTTCCGGCGCGGATATTGATTTGGTGATTCCCCACCAGGCCAACCAACGCATTATTGAGGCTGTGGCCGGCCGTTTGGGCGTGCCTGTAGAGAGCGTGTTTATGAACGTGCATGCCTATGGCAATACTTCCGCGGCATCCATTCCTCTGGCTTTGTATGAAGCTGAAAATGAGGGGCGCCTCAAACCCGGCATGCGCGTGCTTATTACCACTTTCGGCGCCGGGCTGACCTGGTCCTCCGCGCTTTTGAAAATTATCTAGCCTTTCCCGTTTCTTTGTCTATTTCCAGTCAATCATGTTGACCGGCGCGGGGTCGCGCTCTACGGTGCGGTAATAAGAATAAGCCGGATAGCCGAAAAGCATGGCATAGCCCAAGGCGTAATTATCCGGAATGCCCAGCCTGGGCAAAAAGTCAGGCAGGATATCTTTAAGCGCCCAATATAAGAGGCCGCACCAAACCGTGCCCACGCCTTTGGTTTGAGCCATCAGCTCGAAATAAGACAGAAAAATGAACGGATCTTGCTCAACGCAAGAGGCCTCTGTTGAGTTGGAAACCAGCAAAAAGTGCGGCGCGTTTCTGAAAATGAGATCGCGCCCTTCTTCTTTCCACAGCCGGACGGCCAGCTTGAAGAAGCTGGGCCGGCGCTCGTCAGGCAGTGCGTTTTGCGCGGCCAGCTCGTCAAGGCGGGAGTATACTTCAGCTCTAAAGGCTTGCATGCCTTCTCGTTTGTCCAACACAGTGACAAGGAGTTTTTGCGAGTTGGTGCCTGTGGGCGCATGGGACGCAATGTCCAGCAATTCTTTAATCAATGAAAGATCAACGTCTTTATCTTTGTAGTTCCGGACCGAGCGGCGGCCTTTAATTAGAGTCTCCAGACGCAGAGGATTGGGGAGGGTGTCTTGCAGCGGGGTTGAGCCCGAAGGGTGGCGGCCGAGCACGGAAATGGCGCCTTGCGGACAAACCGCCAGGCAATGCCCGCAGCGCAGGCATTTTTCTTCATTGCTGACCACCGGGTAATCATCTTTGAGGCTGATGATGCCGTGCGGGCAATCGCGCGCGCATAGTCCGCAGGAAATGCATAAATCTCGTTGCACGGTAAAGGATATCATCCATCGTCTCCTTGGGCGGATAAACCGGAAAACTTGTTGTTAAGGTCCGCTCCGCATGAGTTTGTCAATCAGTTTGTCGGCCTCGGCCACTCCGCGGTCCTTGCTGGTGCGGGCCCAATGCAGGGCTTTGGCATAGTCTAGCTCCACACCTTGCCCTGCGGCATAACACAAAGCCAGGTTGTAGGCGGCGGCCGGATGCCCCTTTTCTGCGGCGGCCAAATAGTACTGCGCGGCCTGGTGAAGGTTTCTTTTTATACTGTCGCCCTGGTCATAAATGACCCCAAGGTTGAAGTCGGCATCGGGGCTGCCTGCGGCTGAGGCCCGCTCATACCAATATATGGACAGGTGGATGTTTTTATCCGCCAAAACCCCGGACCGGTAAAGCTGTCCCAGGGCCAACATGCTGCGCACCTGCCCATGATTTGCCGCATATGTATACCAACGAATGGCCTCCGCTCCGTTTTGCGGGGTGCCCACTCCGTGCGCGTAAAGCCCGGCCAGGGTGTGGGCCGCTTCGGGCAGCCCCAACTGTGCGGCCTTGCGGTAAAGCTCAACAGCCTTTGTTTCGTTTTTGGGCACCCCTTTGCCGGCGGCATAGCGCGTGCCGAGATTAAACAGCGCCCTGGGATGGTTTTGTTCAGCGGCTTTGCCGTACCAATAAAGCGCTTGCGCATCATTTTGCGGGACGCCTTCGCCTCGGCTGTAGGTCACGGCCAAGTTGTATTGCGCGTCAGCCAGCCCATCCTCTGCGGCGATGGTGTACGCGGCAGCCGCTTTGTTCAGATCTTGCGGAAGGCAGTTACCGACATCGTAGCACCGGCCAAGAAGATAATCGGCCCAAGGGTTGCCGGCGGCGGAGGCGCGGGACAGCAGGTCGATTGCTTCGCGGCAGTCTTTTTCAACTCCTCGGCCGTACAAATAGCCCACTCCCAAAGCATAGAGGCCGTCAGGCTGGTTTTTTTCAGCCAATGGTCGCGCTAAATTAAGAGCTGCGGCGTAGCGGTCTTGCGCTTTGGGATTTTCTAAAACAACAGCGGCCCAAACGCCTTGGGCGCGGGCATTACCGCTTTGGGCGTAGTCGGACAACTCAGCCGGAGTAAGGTTACGCAGCCGGACGCGTTGCTGCTGGGCACAGCCCGAGGCCAAAACGCAGAGCAGCAATACGACTAAAAATAAAATTTGCGGTTTATTTGCGGAGAAACTCCACGCTTTTGAACCGCAAAATGTGTCGGGTTCAAACTTTGAGCATAAATGGAAAGCACCGCACAACATGGGCAGTATTCTTCCTGTTGATTTAGCGTGTCTGGGGTAAACCCCAGACTTCATGAATGCCGGAGTGTAAATCCGGATTTGCTTTTGGGCAAGAAAAAGGTGAGTGGAAAGAAGGATTTCCGCCTGAAAATAGGGTCGACACAAAAGTGGAGCCCGGTTCGCCGCCGCTTATTTTGCATCACCGTTAAGCGAGCAATGAAAAGCGTCATTGCAGGGATCAATGCGGATAATGGCGTCGGCGCTTTCCAAAAGGCTTTCCTTAACCGGCACATCCAAATGCACCAGATAGATCTGGGCGCCGGACTGGCGAGCAAAATCCATGGCCGGAATAAAATCCGAGTCTGAAGTGATCAAGACTATTTTGTCCACAATTCCCTGCTGCGAGAGCCATGCGATATCCAGGCCGATATTGATGTCTACTTGCTTTTGTTGGAAAGTGGGTTGCAGATCATCACTCTTGATTAATCTGCCTTCGTCGATGATACGCTTTAAGGATTCATCGGACAGGCGCCAACCGCTGAATTTGAGCTCTCCGGCCCGCACTTGAAAGAAGTCTCGGTGCGCAAGGTTATCTAAAAAGGTCGGCGCGGCGGTGTAGTCTGTGCTTTCGCCGGTAATGGGGTTGTACAGGGTTCCGGCGAACGGGCGGCAGTCATAGTAGTATATTCGAAAAAGATAGTCTCCCGCCAGCAACGGCGAACTCATGATGCGATCCAGGCATAGAGCCTCAACGTAGTCGGCGGAGGGGTAGCGTCCGTTATGAATTTGGCGGTGTCTGGCGCGTAAAAAAGCGCCATCAATAAGGATTGCTGCTTTCATAGTTAAAATTCCGTAACCAATGTAATGATAACGTAAAAAATGATGGCACAGGTAATTCTGTGCTGCCTAAATGAACAAAGCGAAAATTAGTTATTAAGAAAAGGCGGCGTATATGCGCTTGCTCCGACAAGCTTATGCAGGCCGGAACATGCAACATATACTCTGATGGCATAGTAGCCGGTATATCTGAAAAAGCAAATAAAAATTTTATAAATCGAAGAGATCTGCAAAAAACTGTTATAAAGACGACATAATAATAAATTTAAGTTTTTTGAAGTGTATAAATAATAAAATATGGATTTAAGACGAAAATGTTGATGTCAGTGGAAATATGTTTGTAAATCCGGTTGCTTATTATTTCATAAATAAGTTGGCAGGATGCGCGCTATAAGCCAAAGGGGGGCAGGCGCGCAGTTTTCTAAAAAATATGGTCTTACGGGCGCTTATCAGAGAAGATAATGAGATTGCGGGCAATTTCCCGCACCTCAGCGGCTAGAGCATTAAATTCATCGTCCCGGGCAAAGAAAAATAAAGTCAGGACGCCTTCTTTAGTGTAAAAAGGAATGCTCAGCAGCTTGCCGTTAAAGTCCAGAGTGGTGGTCACCCCGTTGATGAATACCGGCGTATTTGGGCGTAACTCATCAGACCCCAGAAAGGTTACATCCGTAGCCAGACCAGTTTGTCTGGCCATTTGGGATTTGCTTGCCGTATCTTTGGCTTCGCTTAAAAATAATTGATTGTATCCCGCGATTTCGCCGGGGCGGATGCCTTCGGCCACGCGGGAAAAAAGCAACAGCAGCACCGGGGGGATAGGTGCGGCGCTGGCTTTGCTGAAGCCTGCGCTGAGGACGGTGGGCAGGGTGTCTTCTGAAGCGAAAAATTCGGCTTGAGTGTTGTACATGCTCACCAGCATGGGGTTTAAGTCGGCCCAGTCTTGCGGCAGACGGATTTCATAGCCTATTTGAGCATTGACTTCCGAGCGCTCAATAATGGGATCGCTATCAGCGCGGGCTTCAAGGCCCAGGAGGGCCAGGAGTGAAAAAACAAAGGCGAGAGCCGCTGCAGCCCTGAAGGTCTTTTTCATGTGTTTACCTGCCCGCTATTGTCTGGATGTTCCGGACTCGGATTCTTGGCGGTTCATAAAATCTTTATCCAGGCCGCGTTGTCCGTCGCGTTTTTCCTGCATGACTCTGTGCATGCGATCTGTGGCGCTGCGCGTGTCGCGCCTTGCGCGGTCATTGAGTTCTTTGCTGCGACGGAGCATGTCCTGTCTGTCAGCCTGGCCGTATTGGATATTCTTGGCCGCGGCCATATTGGCGGCGCCTATTGTGCAAATTAAGCCTGCGCAGATGACCAGCGCGATTCTTTTAATCATGGCGCGAATATGCGGCAAACTCGGCGTAAAGTCAATTCAGGCCCGTGCTTTTTTAGGGCTACGGGCCTGAATAATGCTTTAAAACGGCTGAAAAGGGAAGATTATCGCTTACAGCGATGCGCCCACCATATTCAGCAGGCGAACCAGCTGGTGCGTGAAGCCGGCTTCGTTGTCGTACCAGATGAGCAACTGAAGCATGCGCTTGTCCATAACTTTGGTGCACAAAGAATCAACCACGCCGCCGTGGGTGTCGCCGGTGTAGTCGATGGACACCAGAGGCTCTTCGGAGTAGCCCAGGCTCCCTTTCATCATGGGGACAGCCGCCTTGAGCACGCTGTTGACTTCTTCCGCCGTCGTATCGCGTTCCAGCTCATAAATAACGTCCACCATGGAGACGGAGGGGGTGGGCACGCGAATGGAAACGCCGTCCATTTTGCCCTGAAGTTCGGGGATGACGAGGCCCGTGGCTCGCGCCGCACCGGTACTGGTGGGAATCATGGACATGGCCGCGGCTCTGCCCCGGCGCAGGTCTTTGTCGGAACCGTCCAGAATGCGCTGGCCCATGGTGTAGGAGTGAATGGTGGTCATCAGCCCATGCTTGATGCCGAAATTATCCAGAATGACTTTAGTGGCCGGGGCCAGGCAGTTGGTGGTGCAGGACGCGGCGGAAATAATGGAGTGCTCTTCCGGCTTGTAGACTTCTTCGTTGACGCCCATGACCACAGTGACCTCAGGATTTTTACCCGGTGCGGAAATGATTACCTTCTTGGCTCCGCAGTCAAGGTGCCCGGCCAGGTCTTCACGCTGGGTTATTTTGCCGGTGGTTTCCACTACGATATCCACGTCGCGCGCTCCCCAGTCCCATTCGTTGTTGGGGCGGCGGGTCACAGGAATATGTTTGCCGCCTATAATAAGGCCGCCGTCATCATAGCGGACGTCTTTTTCATAGCGTCCGTAAACCGAGTCGTACTTCAGCAGATGGGCCAGAGTGGAATTGTCGGCCCGGGCGTTGACCACCACGAGGTCCAGGTTGGGATTGTCCTGCAAGAGACAAAGCAGGTAACGTCCGATACGTCCAAAGCCGTTGATGCCGATTTTAATAGCCACGTCTTGCTTCCTCCAAAAATAGCAATTGAAAGTGCGGCCGCGGGGATCGCGCGAAAAAAGGCGCAAAATTTGGCCACTGCCCGCGCGGCAGCGGCTTTATATCCTAAATTCCACAATTAGGCCAGCAGGAAATGAAAAATCTTTTTAGTTCGTCTGAAGCAGCGGTTCAAATTCGGACGCGCCCTAAGTGGAGCGCGTCCGGCTGATGCTTTGGACTTAGATTTTGTTGGAGCTGCCCAGCACATTGCGAATTTTGTGCTGAACCATATCCTTAACCGCTTTACGGGCGGGCGTAAGATAGGCCCTGGGATCAAAGGCTTCGGGATGCTCCACAAAGTATTTGCGGATGTTGGCGGTCATGGCCAGGCGGATGTCGGTGTCGATATTGATTTTGCATACGGCCATGGCTGCGGCCTTGCGCAGAAGCTCTTCAGGCACGCCGCGTGCGTCGCCCACCTGGCCGCCGTAAGAGTTGGCCATTTTTACAAATTCCTGGGGCACTGACGAAGCGCCGTGCAACACCAGGGGATAGCCGGGCAGGAGTTTACCGATTTTTTCCAGGCGCTCAAAGTCGAGCTTGGCTTCGCCCTTGAACTTATAAGCTCCGTGGCTGGTGCCGATGGCAATGGCCAGCGAGTCGCAGCCCGTGCGCTCCACAAATTCCACAGCCTGATCCGGGTCGGTATATACGGATTTTTCGGCTGAAACGTCATCCTCCACGCCGGCCAGTTGGCCGAGTTCAGCTTCCACCCAAATGCCGCGAGACCTCGCGTAATCAACCACTTCTTTGGTCAGAGCGATATTTTCTTTAAACGGCAGGTGGGAGCCGTCAATCATTACAGAGGTAAAACCGCTGTCAATGCAGGCTTTGCAGATGGCGAAATCCTGACCGTGGTCCAGGTGCAGCACAAGGGGCAGGTCGCTTTCCAAAAGGGCGGCTTCCACCAATTTGACCAGATAGCTCTGTCCGGCATACTTGCGGGCCCCGGCGGAAACCTGGAGAATGGCCGGGGACTGCTCTTCCGTGGCCGCTTCAATAATGCCTTGGATTATCTCCATATTATTGACGTTGAAAGCGCCCACGGCATAGCCTTCCTTATAGGCTCTTTCGAACAAAAGTTTAGGACCGATCAGGGGCATGACAGTGACCTCCGTAGCGTTAGAGTGTTGCGGATTTTTAAACACCGGCTTTTTTGAGTTTAGGCTATAATCGCTTAAAAAGCAAAGCCCCGGTTTTTAAAGGCGGTGCTGCTCAGCCGGTAAAGGCCTGTAAAGCCTGCACCGCCGTATGGTCGGTGAATTCAAATCGCAGCGGGGTTAGGGTGATGTGCCCGGCGTTAAGCAGCGCGTAATCGGAATTTTGGGCCACATTTTTTTCCGGTATTTCGCCGTTGATCCACCAGTAGGTATTGCCGCGCGGGTCTTTTGCTTCCTCATACCAGTCACGCCAGACTACATCGGTCTGGCCGCAGACCTTGAGCCCCTTTGTTTGCGCCAGAGGCAGGTTTGGAAAATTGAGGTTAAGCACGCAACGCGGCGGCAGTTTTTCCCAGGGCAGGCGCTCAATGAGCCTCGCCGCAAAGGACGCCTGTTCTGAAAGATCCTGGGGCTGAAAGCCGTCAAAGGACAGGGCCATGGACCGGTAGCCCATATGCGCCGCTTCTGTGGCTGCGGCCACCGTGCCCGAATACAGGATGTCCGGGCCGATGTTGGCCCCGGCATTAATGCCCGAGAGCACCATATCCGGCTTTTCATCCACCAGCGAGGTTAGCCCCAGCTTCATGCAGTCAACCGGAGTGCCGTGCACGCCGAGACCCCGGAAGTTTTGTTCATTAAATTCCTTGACCCGCAAGGGAATGAGGAAGGTGATGGCGTGCCCCACAGCTGATTGCTCGGTAACCGGAGCAATAACCGTGACTTTGTGCCCGGCGTCAATCAAGCCGTGATACAGGGCGCGAAGCCCGGGCGCCTGGATGCCGTCGTCATTGGTCAATACAATATGCATAGATAAGCTCCTGGAAAAATAAAGCCGTGGACGAAGGGGGTAAAATTCACATTGTCCCTTTGCCCAGAAAGCATTAAGATGTCAGCTTTATGGAGGCGTATGCCGTCCTTTTCGAAGTTGGTTGTAAAATGCAGCAAGAAAAAACACAATTCATAAATGAAATCACTGCGGGCGTTGAGGTGCGCGACCTGTTCCTGGTCACGGCCGCCCAGCGCTTGCAGACTAAAACCGGCCAGCCTTATTGGCGCATTGAGCTTAAAGACCGCAGCGGCGTTATTGAAGGCAAAGTTTGGGCTCCGGCCAGCGAATCGTTTGAAATTTTGCCGCCGGGCAGCATTGTGGAAATTCTGGGCAAAGCCGGTTTGTACCGCGAGCGTTTGGAAATAACGGTTGAGCGCCTTCGCGTTTTGAGCGATGAAAATTTGGCCGGACTTGATCTGACGCTGTTTTTGGAGGGTTCCGCCCGGCGCCCCGAAGATCTTCTGGCTGAGCTGATTAATTTGTGTAAGCGCACCTTTACCCATAAGCCCTGGCGGCGTGCGGTGGTTTCTTTTCTGGAGAATGGGGAAGTCGGCGGGCGCCTTTTGGCCGCCCCGGCAGCTAAGGGCGTGCACCACGCTTATGCCGGCGGGCTTTTAGAGCATACCTTGTCGGTGGCGACCCTGTGTTTGCTTCTTGCCGACCATTACCCGGAGCTCGACCGCCAGATTTTATTGGCCGGGGCCGTCTGCCATGATTTGGGCAAGGCTTGGGAGCTTAGCGGCGGGCTTGCCCCCGACTACACCGATGAGGGGCGTCTGGTGGGGCACATAAATCTTATTTTAGAAATCATGGAGCCGTATTTGCGCAAATCCGGCCTTGAACCTCATTTGCTCATGCACTTCAAGCATATGATTCTGAGCCATCACGGCGAGCTGGCTTTCGGCTCTCCCAAGGTGCCGCAAACCGCCGAAGCTCTGGCTCTGCATTATGCGGACAATTTGGACGCCAAACTGGCCCAGTGCCGGGAAGCCCTGCGTGAAGTGCCCCTCGGCCGGACGGGATGGTCCGCTTATCAAAAGACCCTGGAGCGATTTTTATATCGGGCCGAGGTCACGCCCGACGCGCCGG
>CBDTYX010000017.1:0-15332 GCA_965364745.1 uncultured Desulfovibrionaceae bacterium
GGCCAAAGAGTTTAAAGAAGCTGCTTCACAGGACGTGGAAGCCTTTGTGGCTAAAAACAAGGGTAAAATTGTGATTGTTAACGTTTTTGCCACCTGGTGCGCGCCCTGTGTTACCGAAGTGCCCGATTTTGTGAAGGCGCACACCACCTATCCTGAAGATAAGCTGGCCATGCTCGGCGTATCCATTGACGAAGACAAGCAGGAATTGGCCAACTTTCTCACAGAGCAAAACATTGCTTACCCCGTGTACCGCGTAGGTGAAGAATTTGCGGTAAAATACCATATTGAGAGCATCCCGCAGACGTATATTCACGATCAGAGCGGAAAATTGTATAAGCGGTTTGAAGGCATGATTACTTTTGAAGAGTTGCAGGAAGCCATAGAGCACCTGCTGGCTTCTTCACCCGAATCTGGAGACATGTAAGAACTTAAGCGCAGCGAAGCGGCCGTATTTCCGCCGCGAAACAGCGCGCTTTTTATTAACGGCAATCCTTAAAACAGACCGGAGGCTTTGGGGCTATGCGCAAAATAAACAATTATGCTTTAACGGCGGTTTTCGCTTTAATATGCGTGTGCTTGGCTGCAGCCGGCTGTGCTAAGCCCGGCGGCGCAAGCGCCGGCGCAGATGTCATGTTTAAAGAAAAAGCCGTCACTGCCGATGTCGATCAATTTGTGGCCGCTTCCAAAGGCAAAGTTACAGTGGTCAATGTTTTTGCTTCCTGGTGCGGCTACTGCATGCAGGAAGTGCCGGACCTCGTGAGCATGCGCGCGGCTTATTCTCGTGATGATGTGGCCATGCTCGGCGTATCTTTGGATGACTCCTCTGATTTGCCCGCGCTTAAGCAGGTGATTAAAGAAATGAGCATTTCCTACCCTGTATATGTGGTTGGCGATGACTACGCGGAAAAGCACAACATTACCGGCATTCCCGTAACCATCATCTACGACCGCAACGGCAAAGAATACAAGTCGATCATGGGGTATGTGCCCAGAGAGGAAATAGAAAAGCCCATCGGGGAGCTTTTAAACAAATAAACGTAATTTAGAGGAAAGCTATGCGTAATATGAAAATATTGCTGTCTTTGGCTGTTGTGCTGCTGATGAGCGTATCGCTTCTTGCGGGCGGCTGCGCCGGTTCAGGTTCCGGCTCCGGTTCGGTGAACATCGCTAATGACCAGGCTTCGCCTGCTGACCTGGAAACTTTTATCGACAGCCAGAAAGGCAAAGTCGTGGTGGCCGTGCTCTTTAATATGACCGCACCTGACTGCGCCAAGGCCTTGCAGCACCTTGCTGAAATGCAGGGCAACCATCCGGCGGACAAAGCGGCCTTTGTGGGCGTGTCTCTGGATGCGGATAAAGACGCTCTGCGCGCGTATTTGGGCGAAAACGGCGTTTATTTCCCTGTGCTCATGATTCAGGCCTTTGCCGATTTGGGCGACGGCGTGCCGATCGTCAGCCTGGTGGATAAGGAAGGGAACACTTACACCACCTATGAAGGGCTGGCTGAAATCCAGACCATGGGCGCGGATGTGGACTACCTGGTCTCCCAGGGACAATAGCTTTCGATGAGGCGGCATTTTGCCGCCTCAAAAGTATTATCTTCCCGGCGGACAGCTCGCGTCATCTGCGGCTTGTCCGCCGGGGCAGTTATGCCGGTGGAAAAATATGCCCGAGTCGTTTGAAAGGTTGACCCTTCTTTATGATGCGGCCTCCATAGATGCACGCGTGCGGGAAATGGCCGAGCAGATAAATGCCCGTTATGCGGGAGAGCCGGTAGTGGTTGTGGGGGTGCTGAAGGGCGCCTTTATTTTTTGCGCTGACCTTATGCGGCGGCTGACCATGCCCCTTGAGGTGGATTTTGTGCGTCTGGCCAGTTACGGTCGGTCTTCCACAAGCGGCGGAGAAATAAAATTCACCAAAGATATTGAAATGCCTCTGGCCGGAAAACATGTGCTTATTGTGGAGGACATTATCGACACCGGCCTGAGCATGGATTTTTTATGCAAACAGCTTGCGGACAGACAGGCGGTCTCGGTAAGTATTGCCGCTTTTGTGGACAAGCCAAGTCGCCGCGAAGTGCCTGTAAAGGCCGATTATGTTGGTTTTTGCATTGCCGATGGCTTTATTGTAGGTTATGGCTTGGATTATGCAGAACGGTATCGGGAATTGCCAGGTATTTACGAGTTGGCATTAAACAGCGATGCCGCCGGCCTTTAAGTTGACATTATCCTTATGGCGCTTGTAATTTCCTTTTTCAGAGGTGCCCATGATTATTACCTGCCGTAGATGTTCCACGAAATTCAGGTTGGATGATTCTTTGGTCAGCCCTCTGGCCAAGACTAAATGCACGTTTTGCGGCAACATCTTTATGATGGCCGACGGCATGGAGAACAGCGATTTTCAAACCGCTATCGATGCCCATGAAAAAAGCGCGCCTGAAGAGCTCATGGCTGAGGCTGAATCAAGTAAAAAAGCTGTGGACGCCATTTTGGAAGACGGCGATCTTTATGATGTGGACAGGAAGGAAAAGAAGCGCAAAAAGCCGGGCGCCGTGGTCTGGGCCATGCTGGTCGTCATCTTGCTATTGGCGGCCGGCGGGGCTGTGTACTTCCTTGATCCCTTAGGCTGGCGGTCAGCTCCCGGCGATGAAGCCAAAACCGCGAGCGGGCAAACTTCTTCGCCCTCCGGGCAGACTTCTGAAAATTTGATTACAGACCCGGCGGAGCTGGCCAATATAACGCTTTTGGATGTTAAGCAGTATTACGTTAACAACGACAAATTGGGCGGGCAGTTATTCATTATTGAAGGCAATGTGGTCAATAATTTCCCCAAGCCCGTGAGTTTGATCCGCGTGGAAGCCACTCTGCTTGATGAAGACAAAAATATTATTGTTTCCAATCAACAATTCTGCGGCATTTCTGTGTCTTACTTCCAACTGCAGGTGCTCACGGAAAAAGAGCTTACCGAGGCGCTGAGCAATAAATTGGAAGTGCTGTCCAAAAATACCAACGTGCAATCTGGCTCGCGAGTTCCCTTTATTTTCGTATTCCGATCGGTGCCGCCTTCGGTGCGCGCTTTTGGCGTACGAGTTATTGAGGCTCAAAAAACGGAAGACGCCGGCACGGCGCAGGAGTAGCCGTCCGGGCCGAAGTGACGCCTGGTGTTTGCAGCCGAATTATGAAAGATGCTCTTCCTGCAGAGATCCATTTGAGGACAAACGTGTGCTTGGCAAACGAAGTTCGCGTCGCCGCAAGCATGGCCCCAAGCCGAACATCGCCACCTGGCTGATTCTTGCCTGGCTTGCGTTTATGTTGGCCTGGGGCTGCAAACATTTTTATCGGCAGTGGTCGGAAGCTGTGCTTGAGCATGACAACCCCTCCGAGCCGGCGGAAATTATGCAAAATGCGACTAAGCTGGCCGGTATGGGCGGGGAAGTCGATACGCTCGTGTCTTGTGTGTTTGAATAGACCCTCCGAACAGCGAAAAATCAACTATGCGTCAACGCGAAATTTATATCTGCGCGGAGTGCGGCGGCCGCAGTATGCAATGGCGGGGGCAGTGCCCGGTCTGCCAGGCATGGAATACTTTGAAAGCCACAATAGAAGCCCAGCCCCCTACGAGCAGGGGCAAAGCCCGTGTGGGCGGCGCCCGGGCCATATCTTCCGCGCCGGAAGGCCTCCGGCTTATTGAAGTCAACACGCAAAATGAAAAGCCGTACAGCACGGGGCTTTCCAGCCTGGACGCCATTTTGGGGGCGGGTTTTGTGCCCGGCGCGGCGCTTTTGTTCGGCGGCGAGCCGGGCATCGGCAAATCCACACTTTTGCTGCAACTGGCCGGAGCCGTGGCCGCATCCGGTCGCGGCGCGCTCTATCTTTCCGGCGAGGAATCGCTTGGGCAACTTAAATCGCGCGCGGAGCGTCTGAACGTGCTCGGCCCGGATCTTCTGGCCCTGGCCTCCAATTCCGTGGAAGACGCCTTGGCCGCCCTGGAAGCTCCGCATGCTCCGGAGCTTTTGGTGGTCGATTCTGTGCAAACTTTAATTTCGCCTCGGGCCGAGGGCCTGCCCGGTTCGGTTTCTCAGGTGCGGGCTGTGGCCACGGAGTTGGTGGAAGCCTGCAAGCGCAGCCAGACTACTCTGGTGCTGGTAGGCCATGTGACCAAAGACGGACAGTTGGCCGGCCCCAAGCTTCTGGAGCATATGGTTGATACCGTGGTCTCCCTGGAAGGCGAGCGCGGTCAGGTTTTTCGCATTTTGCGGGTGCTCAAAAACCGCTTTGGGCCCAACCAGGAATTGCTCATTTTTGAAATGCTGCGCGAAGGGCTCAAAGTGGTGGAAGATCCGTCCACTTTTTTCCTGGATTTGCGCGATCCTACTTTAAGCGGCACGGCTGTGGTCATGGCCATGGATGGGCAGCGGCCCTTTGCTGTGGAAGTGCAGGCCCTGGTTTCACGCTCCTTTTTGCCCGTGCCTCGGCGCGCGGCCTTGGGATTTGACGTTAATCGCATGCATCTTTTGTTGGCCGTACTGGAGAAGCGGCTTAAGCTCAATTTCGGGCAAGCGGATATTTACGCTAAAATCGGCGGCGGAATGAAAATTCAGGAGCCGGGCATGGATCTGGGGCTGGTGGCTGCCGTGCTGTCTTCTTTTTATGATATCCCCTTACCGGAGCAGGCCGTCTTTTGGGGTGAAGTGGACCTTAACGGCCAGGTGCGGCCGGTAAGCGGGCAGGATATCCGCCTCAAGCAGGCTCAGCGCCTGGGTTATCAGCCGTTGTTTTATCCTGCCGCGCCGGGCAAAGGCAAAGGCGCGGGCCTTACCACCATCACCGCCTTGCAACAGGCTTTGTTCCGCAAAGGCTAACCGCGAGCACAGCATGGCGGATACCCCATTATTTACGCTTACCAGCCCGTTTACTCCGCAAGGTGACCAGCCCGAAGCCATCGATCAATTGGTGGAAGGGTTAAAGCAGGGCATTAAGGATCAGATTTTGCTCGGTGTAACCGGTTCGGGCAAAACTTTCACCATGGCCCAGGTTATCGCCCGCAGCGATCGCCCGGCCCTGATCCTGGCGCCCAATAAAACTCTGGCCGCCCAACTATATAATGAATTTCGCGAGCTGTTTCCGCACAACGCCGTGGAATATTTCGTCTCCTACTACGATTATTATCAGCCCGAAGCCTATGTTCCCGCCTCGGACACTTACATCGAGAAGGACTCAAGCATCAACGACCAGATTGACTCTTTGCGCCATGCCGCCACCCATGCATTGCTCACCCGCCGCGATGTGATCATCATCGCCTCGGTGTCCTGCATTTACGGCCTGGGTTCGCCGGAATATTACGCCAAGCTGGTCATTCCCGTGGAAACCGGCCAGGCCATGAGCATGGACAGCCTGATGACCCGCTTGGTGGAAGTGCAGTATGAGCGCAACGATTATGACTTTCATAGGGGCACGTTTCGGGTGCGCGGCGATGTGCTGGAAATTATCCCGGCTTATGAAAACGAACGCGCTCTGCGCCTGGAGTTTTTCGGCGACGAGATTGATTCCGTAACCCAGATCGACCCGCTTACCGGCGAAGCCTTGGCCGCCATCGGCAAAACCGTGATTTATCCGGCCAGCCACTATGTGTCTGACCGTGATAACCTGGTGCGGGCCATGAGCGACATCCGCACGGAACTGGCCGAACGTCTGGCTTTTTTGCAGGCGGAACACAAGCTGGTGGAAGCCCAGCGTCTGGAGCAGCGCACGCTGTTTGATCTGGAGATGATGGAGGAAATGGGTTACTGTTCGGGTATTGAAAACTATTCCCGCCACTTGGACGGACGCCGCGAAGGCGAGCCCCCGGCCTGTCTGCTTGATTATTTTCCTGCGGATTTTATTCTGTTTGTGGATGAGTCGCATATCAGCATTCCTCAAGTCGGAGCCATGTTCAAGGGCGACCGTTCCCGCAAGTCCACCCTGGTGGAATATGGTTTTCGCCTGCCTTCGGCCCTGGATAACCGCCCCCTTAATTTCGACGAATTTTTGGCTCGCATCGGGCAGACCATTCACGCTTCGGCTACGCCCGGCAAGTGGGAAATGGAGCGGGCGCAAGGCCTTGTTGCCGAGCAAATCATCCGGCCCACGGGCCTGCTTGATCCGGAAGTGGAGGTGCGCCCCGTGGCCGGGCAGGTGGACGACCTGCTGGCTCAATGCCGGGCCGTGGTCAAAGAGGGCGGCCGCGCCCTGGTGACCACCCTGACCAAGCGCATGGCTGAGGATCTTACCGATTACCTGACCGAGCACGGCGTGAACAGCCGCTACCTGCACTCGGACATTGATACCATGGAGCGCATGGCTATTATCCAGGCGTTGCGGCGCAACGAATTCGACGTGTTGGTGGGTATTAATCTTTTGCGGGAAGGCCTGGATATTCCGGAAGTGGAATTGGTGGCCATTTTAGATGCGGACAAAGAAGGTTTCCTGCGCTCCACCGGCTCGCTCATTCAGACCTTCGGCCGGGCGGCGCGTAACTCGCGCGGCCGGGTGGTCATGTACGCGGATACAGTCACGGCTTCCATGCGGGCGGCCATGGATGAAACCTCACGCCGCCGCGCCAAGCAGGCCGCCTTTAACGAAGAGCGCAACATCACGCCCACCACTATCCTGAAGGCCATCAACACCAAGTTTGAAGCCATTTATAATGCGGAAACTCCCGGCAAGAAGAAAAGCCGTAAAGGTTCAGGACAGAGCATCGGGCAGGTGGCTGAGCCGGAGTCGGCTGCGCTGTATAGCCTCACGCCTGCAGAACTGATCAAACGCATCGCCAAGTTGGAAAAAGACATGATTAAATGCGCCCGGGATCTCGAGTTTGAAAAAGCCGCGGACCTGCGCGACCAAATCAAAGACCTGCGCGCTCGTTTGCTTCTGGCCGACAATGTTTAGGCAGCGCGCCGGAGGATGGGAACCCCAAGGAGCAAAGCCCCTTGAGGTTCCCATCCTCCGGACCTCCTCCCCCTCCTGAGCCCGTATTGGCTGGGCATACTCAGGGGGCAGAGGAGAAAAATGAAAGGTTATTGAGTTACGGCATGGACACGAAATGGGCTTTTTATAATCAGCTGTAGCTTGTCATGCTGAACGAAATGAAACTCCACCTTAAAACTATACACTGGCTTTTTCTTTATTCATTGGAGTCGTTCCGTGTCTGAAGCACCGCCCCGCATTATGATCTGCATTTTGCATTACGGCGACCCGGCCCTGACCCGACGTCTGCATCGGCAGATGCTGGCCGCGGACCCTAGGTGGGCCGCTCATATCCGGGTGTTGGATAATGCCGCGCCGCAAAGTTATGACCGTGCATATGCCGAAGGTGAAACTGTTGCGCCGGGTGTGGATAAAGAGTTGACCGGAGTTTGGCGGCGGTTGCCGGAAAATGTGTATTGGCCCGGCGCGCTGCAATTCGCCGTGGGCCAGGCCGGGCAGGGCGGCTACTCCCATTTATGGTTTTTTAATAATGATGTGGTCTTTATCAGCGCGCCGCCTTATTTGGCCAGAGCGGCGGAGCGTTTGCAGCGCCTGGAAGCTATCTGCGGGCCTGTGGGCGTGTACGCCCCGGCTGTGGAACGCAACCCTTATCATGAGCAGATGGTCTGTAATCCGGTCGCGCAATGGCGGCGCGTCGTTTATGTGGACGGCATTGCGCCGCTTTTAAATCTGGCGGCGGTGAAGGCCGTGGGCGGCATAGACGCGGGCGGCAATATCTACGGCTACGGGGTGGACATCTGGCTATCCCTGCGTATAGCCCGGGCCGGTTGGTCCGTGCTGGTCGATCATCAGGTGGCGCTCAAGCATCATTATCATTCCACGGCCAGACGGCTGGACGGGTTTTTAAGCGCGGCGGGTTCGGCTGAACAGGCTTTTTTGACGGAACGCCTGGGGATGGATTATAAAGAGCAAATCAAGGCCCTGCAACGCGACTATCGGGATGAGCACAAGATATGAGCCGCGCTTCCAATAAAAATTTTCGCCCCAGTTTACCGGGCTTGGGTGTAAATGAAAACCAGCCTTCGCCGCCGGCAGGCGTGCCCGTTTCTTTAGCCGAGCCCGCCCCCCCCGATCTGGACGAACGCCTGCTTCAACTTCAGCCGTTATCAAAAGAGGCTGCAGGCGTCCTTGACCGTGAATCCGCCGCCGCGCGGGTTTCTGACCTGCGCGCCGTGCTCGAATACCACAGTTATTGCTACTACGTGCTGGACGATCCGCATATCAGCGATGCTGAATATGATGTTTTTTTCCGTGAATTGCAGGCCCTGGAAAAGGCCTGGCCCGAGCTCGCCACGCCCGATTCGCCCACCCGCAAAGTGGGCGGCCAGGTTTTGGAAGGACTTGCCTCCCGCCGACACACTTTGCGCATGTACAGTCTGGACAATATTTTTTCAGAGGAAGATTGGTCGGATTTTTTGGATAAAATCGCCCGTATTTCACCGGATGCCGCAACCGAGGCTTTCTGGGTCGATCCGAAAATGGACGGTCTGGCCTTGGAAGTTATTTATGAAAACGGCCTCTTTAGTCTGGCCCTGACGCGCGGCGACGGCGAGACCGGCGAAGATGTGACTCACAACCTGCGCACGGTGCGCAATCTGCCTTTGCGCTTGCGTTCTCTGCCCGGGCGGTCTTTGCCGTTGCGCCTTGAAGTGCGCGGCGAAGTGGTGATCAACCGTGCCGATTTTCAGCGCCTTAACGCCCAGCGACTTACGGCCGGGGAAAAAGTTTTTGCCAACCCGCGCAATGCCGCGGCCGGTTCCGTGCGCCAGCTTGATTCCGCCGTGGCCGCTTCCCGGCCCTTGCTTTTTTATGCCTATGGCCTGGGCGAGGTAATCTGGCCTAAAAAAGGGGAGGGCTGGATTACCTATGCTCAGATGATGAACGACTTGCGGGTCATGGGCTTTACCGTGCCGCCGCAGGGCCGCCTGTGCCCGGGCAGCGATGCCGTGCCTGCAGCTTACGCCCGCTTGGCGAATATTCGGCAGGACCTGCCTTTTGAAATTGACGGCGTGGTCATTAAGGTAAACCGTTTTGACCATGAGCGTACGCTGGGGTTCACCGCCCGCGCCCCGCGTTGGGCTGTGGCCTGGAAGTTTGTGGCCACGCAGGCGATAACCCGGCTTAATGATATTGCCGTTCAAGTGGGGCGCACCGGAGTATTCACCCCGGTGGCTATATTGGAGCCTGTGGAGGTCGGCGGCGTGACCGTCAGCCGGGCCACATTGCACAATGAGGATGAAATTAAGGCCAAAGATCTGCGCGTGGGCGACATGGTGGTGGTGCAACGCGCCGGAGACGTTATTCCGGAGGTGGTGCGCCCGGTTATAGAAGAGCGCAATCCGGATGCGCAGCCGGAGCCGTACGCATTCCCGCACACTTGCCCGGAGTGCGGCAGTGAGGGGCTGCGCTTGCCGGATGAGGCGGCCTGGCGTTGCGTCAACCGTTCCTGCCCGGCTGTGGCCCAACTGGCCATTGTTCATTTTGTGTCCAAAGCCGGGTTGGATATTCCGGGCGTGGGGCGTCGCTGGATCGAAGAGCTGTTTTCGGCCGGCGTTATCCATACCGCAGCTGACTTATTTACTTTGCGAGCCGAGGATTTGCTTAAGTTTGAAGGCATGGGCGAAGTTTCAGCCGCCAAATTTATTGCCGCGCTGGACACAGCCAGGCAGGAAGCCACCTTGGCCAGGTTCATCTGCGCTTTGGGCATTCGCCTGGTAGGGGAACAAACAGCCAGGGTGCTGGCCGCGCACTATGCGGATCTGGATGCCTTGGATGCGGCCACTGTTGAAGAGTTGACCGACTTGCCGGATATCGGTCCGGAAGTATCCAACTCCATCACGGCTTTTTTTGCCAACCCGGCCAACCGGGCTTTGCTGCAAAGATTTAATAATCTGGGGCTATGGCCGCGTGCGGAAATTCGGTCGGCCGCCCAGGTTGCGGACTTGCCTTGGGCCGGAAAACAGTTCATATTTACCGGGGGCCTGGCCGCTTATACCCGTGATGAGGCGCAAGCTCTGGTGGAGACGCGGGGAGGTCGGGCCGCAAAAACCATCTCCGCCAAAGTGGATGTGGTCGTGGCCGGTGAAAAAGCCGGCAGCAAGCTGGACAAAGCCCGTAAGTTGGGTCTGACCGTTTGGGATGAAGCTGAATTTGTCCGCCAGTTGGCCCTGGTTGATGCGCGGATGGAGACATAAATAACTTTTCAGGAGTAAGGCAAGATGACCTCGGTGATTATTTTCGGCGCAGCCGGCCGTATGGGCAATACTTTGTGCAATTTGGCCGTAAATATGGACAAATACAATCTGGCCGGAGTGGCGGATGCCGCATTTGCCGCGCAAAAACCGGCCTGGAACTGCCCGGCCGGAGCCACGTTGGAAGAGGTCATTTTGCAAGCGGCGGACCAGCGTCCGGTGATTATTGATTTTTCCGCGCCCGAAGCCAGCGTGCGCAATGCCGAAGTGGCGGCCGCGCACAAAATTCCCCTGGTTGTAGGCACTACCGGCCTTTCCGATGAGCAGAAAAAGCTTTTGACCCAATGCGCCGCGCAAACGCCCCTGTTCTGGTCGCCCAATATGAGCCTGGGCATCAACGTGCTTTTGCGCGTGTTGCCTGATCTGGTGCGTCTCTTGGGCGATGAGTACGATTTGGAGATTATGGAAATCCACCACAACCGCAAAAAGGACTCGCCCAGCGGCACGGCCTTGCGTCTGGCTGAATGTTTGGCCGAGGCCAAAGGTTGGAATTTGACGGCCACGGCCTGTTATCACCGTGAAGGCATTATCGGCGAGCGTCCCAAACAGGAAATCGGCCTGCAAACTTTGCGCGGCGGCGATGTGGTGGGCGTGCACACGGTGTACTGCTTCGGGCCCGGCGAACGCATTGAAATCAATCACCAGGCCCATTCCCGCGAAAACTTCGCGCAGGGCGCTTTGCGGGCCGCTGCCTGGCTGAGCGGTCAAAAACCGGGAGCGTTGTACTCCATGACCGACATGCTCAAATAAGGAGCAGCACATGGACATAAAATTTTTCAAAACGCTGTGGGGCTTTGAGGGCGACATTGCCCAAGCCGCCGTGCAGGCTGCGGAAGCCGGCTTTCATGGTCTGGAAGGGCAGGCCGCTATTGTGCTTGGCCATAGAGGCGAGGCCGGAGCTGAGTATTTTGCCGACCAACTGGCCGCGCATAAATTGGAATATATCGCTGAAATTTGCGCCTGCGGCAGCTATGTGCCCGAGCGTCGAGCCGCGCCGGCGGAGCATCTGGCGGACATCAAAGCTAAAATTCTGGCTGCCGTGCCGCTGAAACCGCGCTTTTTCACCATACTGGCCGGGTGCGACGCCTGGCCCGAAGACGTGCAAACGGACTTTTTCCGCCGCGCTGTTGATTTGGTTGCCGAACTTAGCGTGCCCTGCAGTTTTGAAACGCACCGCAGCCGTTCCTTTTTCAACCCCTGGGTCACCGCCAGGGTGGCCGCGCAAATACCGGATTTGCGGCTGACTTTGGATATCAGCCATTGGGTGGCGGTTTGCGAGCGCCTGCTGGATACGGATTGGGAAGAGATATTTCCTCTATTCGCCCGGGTGCATCATATTCACAGCCGGGTGGGCTACCCGCAAGGGCCGCAGGTTCCGCACCCGGCCGCCCCGGAATACGCCGATTGCCTCGCCTTTCACCAACGCTGCTGGGAGGCGGTCTGGACTGAGCAGGCCCGGCGCGGCTACGCCATAACCACCATGACCCCGGAGTTCGGCCCGGATAGATATTTGCATACTTTACCGTTTACCGATATGCCTGTGGCCGATTTATGGCAGATCAACCGCTGGATGGCGGAAACGGAACAGCGGCATTACCGGCGGTTTACGGCCGGCAGACAATGAAAGTTCAACATATTATGAAAGCCGGACGCGCCGGGGCGCGCATAAAGGCGCATAACTTATGAATATCGCTGTATTGCAAGCGTCTTTTCCCTTTACCAATCCCAGGCGCAATGCCGGGCGGCTTTTGGATCTGGCGCTTAGGGCGCAGGAACAGGGCGCCTCATTGTGCATTGCTCCGGAGCTGTCCATCAGCGGCGTGCTGCCGCGAGATCTGTTGCTTAACCGCCATTTTACCCACGAGTGCCGCCTGGCCGTCCAATGGCTGGCTGATGAGCTTGCCCCGGCAGGGCCGGCCCTGCTGGTGGGCAGCCCCATGCTCAGCAGCTCGCAAATCGGGCAGGTTGAACCGCAACAGGGCTTTTCCGGAAACGGAGATCCTGATGCGTTGCTTAATTGCGCGGTGCTCATTGATCAAGGGCAGGCGCGTGTAGTGGCCGAGCAAAAACATCTGCCGGTCATGGGCGGTCAGGATTATCACCGCTATTTTTCAGCCGGTCGCGGCATCGGAAGTTTTGTTTCGGGAGAATTATGTTTTGCTGTGGTCCTGGGACATGACGTACTGGAACAAGCGTCGCTCCTTGGGAATTCTGTTGCTGCAAATCTGCCCGGTCAGGGCTTTGAATCCGGCTCGGAACAGCCTGGAGCGGTAGAGCCGTTGCAACCGGGCGTGTTGCTATGCCTTGCCGCCATGCCGTTTTTCGGGCAGAGCGGCTATTTGTTTACGCGCATCTTGGCGGAAGCGGCCGGTAAGGCTGATTTGCCGCTGATTTTCGCTAATGCGGCTTCGGCGGCCAGCGGCGTAGTTTTTGGCGGCGGCAGTTCCGTTTTTTGTCGCACCGGCGTGATTCAGGCCAGGGCCAAGCGCTTTGCCGAAGATACTTTTTGGCTCAAGGTCGAAAAGGAAAAGGGGCTTGTCCCTTTGCTCGGCATGGTTTCGGATACCGGCCGCATAATTGTGCGGCCTTTGTACGACGGGGCGGAGGCTGAACTCAAGACAAAGGAAGAAATCGCGTTCGGAGCCTTGCAGTGGGGGCTTAAACGGTTTTTTGAAGACAATGGTTTTGATCGGGTTTTTTTGGGACTTTCCGGAGGCCTGGATTCAGCCCTGTGCGCCGCCATCGCCGCTGCGACATTAGGGCCGGAGGCGGTGTGCGGCGTGCTTATGCCCTCGCCGCATACCAGCCGGGAGAGCATAGACTGGGCCTTGCTGCTGGCCAAAAATTTGGGCATAGCCACACAAACTTTACCCATAAGTCCGATGATGAACGCCTTTGAGCGTGCTTTGGCAGAACCGTTTGCCGGGCTGAAAAGAGGCATCGCCGAAGAAAATTTGCAGGCGCGCATCAGAGGTACGCTGCTGATGGCCATGGCCAATAAACTGGGCGGCATGGTCATTTGCCCGGGCAACAAATCTGAACTGGCCGTGGGTTATTCAACACTGTACGGCGACAGCGTGGGCGCGCTGGCTCTGATCGGCGATGTATATAAAACCGAAGTTTACGCCCTGGCCGAGTGGTTCAATCAGCAGGCGGGCAGGGAGATAATTCCGGCAGGCATCATTGAGCGTCCGCCCACAGCGGAGTTGAGCCCCGGACAGAAAGATACGGATATTTTGCCGCCGTATCCGGTGCTCGACGCTATTTTACAGCAATATATCGAAGAAGGGCGTACTGCAGAGGAAATTCGAGCGAAAGGCGCAGACGCGCAACTCATCGCTAAAGTGATCAAGATGGTTCGCGGTGCGGAATTCAAGCGCCGCCAAGCGCCGCCGGCTGTGGAAATCGGAGTCAGGCCGTTTGGCTCGGAGTGGCGCATGCCCCTAGGCGCGGAATGACCCGGTGAGACTGGCAGAAGCGGCGGCTGAGTTTTAGCTGCGTTTGCCGCCTTTTCCGTCGTCGTCCTCCTCCTCAATAAAATCTTCCACGGCAAAATCATCCAGAGAGTCATCATTAAATTCGGCTTGTTCGCGTTCGGACTGTTCTTTCGCCGCTTCAGACCAGAAGCGTTTGAAGGGAATCTCATTAAGCAGTTCTTCCCCTTCATCCATATCCGGCCTGGTGCCCAGCAGGCGGGCGGCCACACCAAAGCAGAAATCCTCCATGAGGCAGTCCTCGGTCAACTCCACCTTCTCGCCTTCATATTCATAACGCCAGATATAGGCGTCGTTTTCGAGCTCAGCATCGGCATAAATTTCTTTTTCTTCGTCCAGCCACGATCCGACGTCAAAATAAAAATCCTCGCAGTTAAGGCACTTGCTGCGCAAGAGGTTGCCGTCCTTGATCAAGGCATAGCCGTGAGTATTGTCATAGCTGACGCAGGTGGCGGCCACAATTTCCGCGCCGGGAAACATGGCGCTTAATGCTTCGGCCATGGGGGTTATTTCCGGGGAGATGAATTCATCAATGATCTGGTAGTCATCGCAGATGATAATGGTGTCGTTGAAATAGCCGATGTGGATGGAGCCGTCAAAAGGCGCCAGGGCGTCATCCAAAACTTCCTCATCGCTGTATAATGCATAGTCGCCCTTGCCTAAAACCCGGAGCAGCGCGGCTTCGTCGCTGAAACCATGCTTGTTTTCAATAATAATCATGGAAGCGTTCCAGCTCATATGCGGCCCCTCCGGTTTTAGGGTGGCTGCGGACTATAAGATTGCCCGTCTGTAGTTCTAGGAGTTGTAGATGGTTTCACCGGGAATAATGGTAATATTGCTGCGCTGCATCAGCTCGAGAGCTTCATCGGTTTTGTCGAAACGGAAAATGAGCACGGCTTGCTGGCTTAAGGGGCGCACGTAGGCATACATATATTCCACGTTGATTTCGGATTCTTCCAGCAGGGTCAGAATTTTATCAAGCCCGCCGGGGTGATCCGGCACTTCCACGGCCACAACGGTGTTAACGCCCACCGTGAACCCGCAGTCGCGCAAAGCGGCCTTGGCTTTGGTCGGGTTGTCTACAATCAGGCGCAAAATGCCGAAATCAGAAGTATCGGCCAGCGACAGGGCGCGGATGTTGATATCGGCCACGGCCAGGCAACGGGTAACTTCCGCCAGACGGCCGGTTTTATTTTCAAGGAATACGGAAATTTGCTCTACCTGCATGGCTGACCTCATTTTGGTTTCAATTGGTTTCATAATTTAGAGGGCTCATTTCTTTGGAAAGAATAGCATCAGCTTGCTTTAAACACAAGACCGGATCTGTCCGGCGGATTTTAAATGGATAAGGCTGAAAATTTTATGGAATTCTCAACTTATTCGGCTCGGCTTCTTGATAATCAAGGCTTTCGCAAGGGCTGGAGTTGCGGAAATTTTCTAAAAATTCCTTGCCTTATGAGCATGTGACATTTTTCTCATTCTCTGATATATTATCAAACTTGGAAGGCAAAAATGGTTTCGGTCAAACCTTCCGTTATTCTATTTTATAGTTATATATTGGC
>CBDTYX010000018.1:0-15018 GCA_965364745.1 uncultured Desulfovibrionaceae bacterium
GGGCATGGTCAGGCGGTTTTTGGTGCCCATGACCACTTTGAGCTGGTCTTTGATGGCGTCCATAATGGAGATGAAGTAAGGGTCGAGGTGTCCGATGGTCGGACGGAACAGGGCTTCGTACACTTCCGGATAAACGCAGGAAGGGCCCGGCCCCATAAGCAGGGTGGGCGTAAGGTTGGAAAGCAAGTTGGCCATGGGTCGCTCCATTTTTGTTTCCGGGCGCGGGCGTCCCGGAGCGCGTTAAAATAATAAAATCACGGTTAAGCTGTACTTTAAGCGGCGGACGGAGTACTGTCAATTACTGCCCGCGGCGCGAAAAGCGCAGCGGGTTGACTTGCCGAAAGGGCGGCAATAAATAGTTGTTTGCAAAAATGCATCCGGACGCGAAAGCACGATAACTGTAAATATAAGGACTCTTATGATCGGTGAATATTCATATTGGGCTGTGGCCGCTTTCTTTGCCATAGTCGTCGCGTCCCTGGTGTTAGACCTGGTCGCCCATAAAAAGAACGAAGCCATTTCCATGAAGAACGCGGCCCTGTGGTCCATATTCTGGGTGCTGCTGTCGCTGGCCTTTGCCGGGTATGTGTGGGTCAGCCACGGTCCGGAGCAGAGCTCGCTGTTTCTGGCCGGCTATTTGCTTGAAAAGAGCTTGTCCGTGGACAATCTGTTTGTGTTCATGGCCATTTTTTCATCTTTTGCCGTGCGCGACGAGTATCAGCACCGAGTGCTTTATTACGGCATTATCGGCGCGCTGATCATGCGCATGGTCTTCATTGCCGCGGGGACCGCCGTATTGCACATTTTCGAGTTCTGGGCCCTGACCATTTTCGGAATATTCGTGCTTTGGACGGCCTGGAAAATGTGGCAGGAATCGCGCAAGGAAGAGCAGGACATTGAGGATTATTCGCACCACTGGTCCGTGCGCTTGGTGGGCCGCGTGTTCCCTGTGCTGCCGTGTATGCGCGGCGAGCGTTTTTTTGTGCGCGAGGGCGGGCGTCTGTTCTGCACGCCGCTGTTTTTGTGCCTGGTGGTTATTGAAGTGGCCGACGTCATGTTCGCCTTTGACAGTGTGCCCGCAGTCATCGCCATCACCCGTGAACCGTTCCTGGTGTACACATCCAATATTTTCGCAATTTTGGGCCTGCGTTCGCTGTATTTCCTGCTGGCCGCCGCGCGCCGTTATTTGCGTTTTTTGGAAGACGCGGTCATTGTTATTCTGGTGTTCATCGGCGTGAAGCTGCTCCTGGACGTGTCCGGGTTGGTTTATATCTCGCCCATGCTTAGCTTGGCGATAGTTTTTGGGATTCTGACGCTGGGGATCATTGCCTCGGTCGTTTTCCCCAACAAACCTGAAGATAAGCTTGACCCCAACCCCATACGCGACGATTCCTGTGATAAATAGCCGTAGAGAGGCGCACGGCCCAGGCGAATATCACAATTAAGCCGTTGCCAAGATTCGGGGAAAAGCATATTGCTGCGGGCGCGAAATGAGCCGGACAAACCCGGCCGCAAACGTACAAACCGGAAGTGATGATATGCTTTTTCAAGTTATGTTGATGGCAAACGATGACGGCGCTTCGTCCGGAAAAAATGGAAGCCGAAAGCCCTCCCCCGAAAGGGCGCGCGACCATGCCGAGCACGGCCTTGGCGATGCCATGAGCCACAGCGCCGAGGACGACGGCGAGCAGGTGGCGGATGATGAGGTCTTGGGCGCGGAAGATGATTACGCGGGCCAAGCCAGCCCCCTGGACCCGGACGGCATGCAGCGCCGGGTGCGGGGCACGCCCAAGGGATCCGCGCCGCCGCCCATGCCTCTGACGGCCATTGTACACGATACCCTGTGGCAGCGTCATTCCGTATTTCGCAACTTAACTCTGCTGACCTTGGGCGCTATTGTGTATTCCTTCGGCGCGCAGGGTATTGTCGCGCACGGCGGTTTTCTCACCGGGGGCATTTACGGCTTGGGCATTTTGCTGTGGCGGACTACGGATTTAATTTCCGCGCCCCTGTTTTACATTTTGCTGAACATTCCCTTCTTTATCATGGGCTGGATAAGCGTGGGCCGGCGCCTCTTTTTCTACAGTCTTTACGGTATAGGCATCACCACTGTGGTTTCCCAATTTATGAACTTCGGCCAACTGGTGGATAATCAGCTATACGCGGCTGTGGCCGCCGGGATTATTTGCGGCGTGGGCGCGGGGCTGACTTTGCGCTCCTTAGGCTCCGGCGGCGGACTTGATATTTTGGCGATTATCCTTAACCGGCGCTGGGGCATAGGCATAGGGCAAACTTATCTGGGCTTCAATTTTATGCTGTTTGCCGGCAGTTTGTTTGCGCTCAGCGCGGATGTGGTTGTGGCCTCGTTTATCCAGCTGTACATCATGACCTTCACTATGGAGAAGGTCCTCAGCATGTTCAGCCAGCGCAAGGTTATTTTTATCATTTCCAAGGGCAGCAAAGAAATTGCCCGGCGCATTACGCGCAGAATGGGCGTGGGCGCCACCTTCCTCAAAGCGCGTGGGGCTTATTACGGCTCCAACCAGGAGGTGCTCATGACCGTGGCCAACAACCTTCAGCTTAAACGTCTGGAGGAAACCGTATTTGATGTGGATAAAGACGCCCTGTTCATAGTGGAAAACACCTTTGCGGTGCGCGGACACAGGCCGTTTAAAACGGTTTAGAGCCAGCCTGAACAAATACGGCAGGAGGCGGTAAAGTCCGCCTCCTTTTTGGTGTTGAATGCGCTTTCAATTAGGCAGTGGGCCTGATGGTCAGCACCGGGAGGTCCACCATGTTGACCACCTTTTGGGCCACGGAACCTAAGAGAAGGCGATTAATGCCCGTACGGCTGTGGGTGGCCATGACTACAAGATCCCACTCTTTTTTTTGGCAGTAATTGACCAGTTCCGAGCCCGGGTCGCCGTAAAGCAGGGTGGTTTTAACCTGCATGCCCGGGAAATATTTGGCCGCAAATTCGTCAAGCAGCGGCTCATAAGCATCTATGATCTTTTTTTCTATGTCCTCGCTGGAGTCGTGAAAAGTGCGCATGCCCACATAATAGGTCGGATGCGGCGCTACAGAAACGAGCTCAATCTGGGCGTTTGATCCCTTGGCCAGCATTAGGGCGTATTCAGCCGCATTGGTTGCCTGGTCCGTCAAATCCACAGCACAAAGAATTTTATGCAAAACCATAATACCCTCCTTTTCTATAAGTTCGCGTTGGTAAAACTTACGCACGCGTTGTTCTACGAAAATGGGACTGTTGGCTTTAAAATATTGTGCAACGTGGCGGCGAACGTTCCGGCCGACTCCTCCCTACGCTTGTGCAGCCTGCGGCCGGACGGTTAAAAGCGGCTGCAGGGCATATTTGGCCACTTTTTGCACAACCGAACCCAAAAGCAGGCGGTCGATGCCTTTTCGTCCATGGCTGGCCATAACTATTAAATCCATATCGTTTTCTTCAGCGCAGGCCATGATTTCTTCGGCCGGGTCGCCCTGCATGACTATGCCTGTAGCTTTCACGTCCGAGAAATACTTGGGTAAAAATTCCTCCATAGCTTGCCGGGCTCCGTTTTCCAATTGGCTGACAAAGTCTTTGGTGTAATCCGGGGAAATTATGAACCCGGAAAAATGCGCGGCATCCGGGGTGACATTGAGCACCGTGACTTCAGCATCAAGCTGCTTGGCCAGCCATGCCGCGTATTCGGCCGCGTCGGGCAAATCATCGCTGAGATCGACGGCGAACAGAATTTTTTTAATCGTTTTCATAAGCGCCTCTTGATCGGTTATGGGTATCTAAGGTTAAGATTAAGCACTCCATGAAAATCTGCAATAATTGCGCAGGTAAGTCTTAAGCGTTGTCGATCTTGGGTTTAATGGTCAGCACCGGCTGCACGGCGGTTTTGGCCACCTTTTGGGCTACGGAGCCGAAAAGCAGGCGGTCTATGCCCTTGCGGCCATGGGTGCCGATAACAATGAGGTCAGCGTTTATGGCCGAGGCATAATGCAAAATTTCTTCCGCCGCGTAGCCGGTGACCACTTTGCCGGAAGCTTTGACGCCTTCGAAGTGTTCGGCCACAAAGGCGCTCATGCCTCTTTCCGCGCCTTCAACTATTTCCCCCACAAAGTTTTCAATGGAGCTGGGGGGCACATGAAACCCGACATACTGACTCAAAGTGGGCGCCACATATAAAATTTCAACTTCGGCGCCTATGCTGCGGGCCAACATTGCAGCATATTCAGCCGCATCCGGCAGGTTGTCCGACAAATCCACTGCACACAGAATCTTTTTGAACGGATTCATAAGTCCTCCATCTCATTTGAGGGAAAACGCCTTCCCGTTGATTATTCTTAGGTTTATGTCTATCTTGCTTCTTAAGAATATTATTAGTCCTTCGAGCCAAAAAAACAAGAGAAAAATGCGCCCCGGATGTGGCTTTGGGAAGGGCTATGGAGAGTTGCAGGCAGGACTCCGGGGCGGCTAGGCAAAATATTCCTGCTTGCCTTGCAAATAACGTCAGTTTTTTCAGCCTATTATGCCAAATGATATTTGGCAGGATTTTTGCTTGTAATTTTTAAACAAAAAACCTCAGGGGGTGCCATGAAAATAAACAACCAACACCTTGAGGCCTTGCGCCAGGTGCAGGAGCAATCTCAAAAAACCGGAGCAGGCAAGACCTCCGGAATGGAAGATTTTGCCAAGGCCCTGGCTCAGGAGCTGGGCGCTGCGGAGGCGACAGGCAAAAGTGCCGACGTCGCGCGGCAGGTCAGCCCGGGAGAGTTGGCGGCGGGTCTGGGCGTAACAATGCCGACAGCCGTTGCCGGCGTGGACGCGGATGCTGCGGACGCAGCGGAAGCTATGGCGCAATTGTCGGGCCTGCTCGACGGCTTTGACGCCTACGCTCAGGTTTTGGGCAACGGCGGCGAGCAAAATCTTAAGGCTGCCTATGCCGCACTGGAACAGCTTTCCGGTACGGTGACGGCCCTTAAGGGTTCGCTGTCCGAGACCGCCGCGAAATATCCGGGCTTGAATGATGTCTTGAATGAGCTGGAAGTGCTGGCCCACACGGAACAGTTCAAGTTCAACAGAGGTGATTACCTCTAGCAGGTATGGGCCCGCCGTCCGCTTTTTCGGTTGACGGCGGGCTCCTATGTGTCTTCAACACTGCATACCGCACGTTTTTCATTTTTATTTTTCGGTTTTTACAAGCCGGGTTTGTAAATGTACTTTCTTTTCTCCATATATTGCTAGAGAGTCCAAAGGGGTTCTGCGCACTTCTACACATTTCAGCAAAAAAAATTCTTTATCCCTCTAGACGCGCCGGAAAATCGACTTATTTTTGCAACAGGCAAATCGGTCGGCATGGTTGGCCCGGGATTGCAACTTCGATCTGGCCGTCCATCTTATTGTCCTGAAACCGAGGCCTTAAACCGCGTGACCATAATCGTTCGTCTAAGAAGCGCGTACATAAAACGCGCGCTTTTGACCGCGCGGGGGATTGCCTGGCGGTCCGAACGTAAAATATTATTCTGCAGCAGGAGGATTTGATGCATGGGTAAGATTATAGGAATTGACCTGGGGACCACCAACTCGTGCGTTTACGTCATGGAGGGCAAAGACCCCAAGTGTATCAGCAACCCGGAAGGAGCACGCACCACTTCTTCCATTGTCGCGTTTACGGATAAAGAACGCTTGGTGGGGGATATCGCCAAGCGGCAGGCTGTGACCAATCCGGAACGTACGGTGTTCGCCATTAAGCGCCTTATGGGGCGCAAGATGAATGCGCCTGAGGTGAAAAAATGGGAAGAGCACAGTCCTTATAAAATAGTGGCCGGCGCCAACGATGACGCCTATGTGGAAATTCAAGGTCGTGCTTACAGCCCGGCGGAAATTTCCGCCATGATTCTCGGCAAGCTGAAGTCAGACGCCGAAGCTTATCTGGGCGAAGAAGTCACGGAAGCGGTCATCACTGTGCCCGCTTATTTTAATGATTCACAGCGCCAGGCCACCAAGGACGCCGGCCGCATAGCCGGTCTGGATGTTAAGCGCATCATTAACGAGCCCACGGCCGCTTCTCTGGCTTACGGCTTCGATCGCATGGTTAACGAAAAAATTGCCGTGTTTGACCTGGGCGGCGGCACGTTCGACATTTCCATCCTGGAAGTGAGCGATAACGTGGTGGAAGTTTGCGCCACCAACGGTGACACGTTCCTCGGCGGCGAAGATTTTGACCAGCGCGTTATCGCTTATTTGGTGGATGAATTTAAGAAGGATAACGGCATTGACCTGTCGCAGGACCGGATGGCTTTGCAACGGCTGAAGGAGGCCGCTGAAGGCGCCAAAAAAGACTTGTCCACAGCCACGGAAACTGAAATTAACCTGCCGTTCATCACTGCGGACCAGAATGGGCCCAAGCATATGCTCATCAAGATTTCCCGCGCCAAGCTGGAGTCTTTGGTGGCCGATCTTGTGGATCGCACGATGGGGCCCTGCCGCAAAGCCCTGGATGACGCTAAATTGTCCACTTCGGATATTGATGAGGTCATTCTGGTGGGCGGCATGACCCGTATGCCGCTGGTCCAGCAAAAAGTGCAGGAGTTTTTCGGTAAAGAACCGAACCGTTCCGTAAACCCCGACGAAGTGGTGGCCATGGGCGCGGCCATTCAGGGCGGCATCCTGGCCGGCGAGGTTAAGGACGTGCTGCTTCTGGACGTAACCCCCTTGTCTCTGGGCATTGAAACCCAGCACGGTGTGTTTACCAAGCTCATTGAGCGCAACACCACCATTCCTACCCGGAAAAGCCAGATCTTCACCACTGCGGCCGATAACCAGCCGTCCGTGGGCATTCATGTGCTCCAGGGCGAACGCCCCATGGCTTCAGATAACATGACCCTCGGCCGCTTTGAGCTCACCGGCATTTTGCCCGCCCCGCGCGGCGTGCCGCAAATTGAGGTCACCTTTGACATTGACGCCAACGGCATAGTCAATGTGTCGGCCAAAGATTTGGGCTCAGGCAAGGAACAGTCCATCCGCATCACTGCGTCTTCGGGCCTCTCGGAAACCGACATTCAAAATCTGATTAAGGAAGCCGATGCGCATGCCGAAGACGACCGCAAGAAAAAAGAAGCGGTGGATCTGCGCAACCAGGCGGATACGTTGATTTATTCCACGGAAAAATCCTTGGCTGATCTTGGCGATAAGGTGGATCCGGCGGTCCGGGTCGACCTGGAAAATAAGATTGAAGAGTTGAAGAAGGTCGTGGAAGGTGAAGATTTGGGCATCATTCGCACCAATATGGATAACCTGGCCCAGGCTTCGCATAAATTGGCCGAGCAGCTTTATGCGCAAAAAGCCGGCGGACCTTCGGGCGGAAATGATGACGGGCCCGCCCACGAAACCCCGCGCGGCGATCAGGACGATGTGGTTGACGCCGACTATACGGAAGTCAAATAGCGCGGCAATCCATAAGATAAAACGGATTAAATTCAAAACGGCCCGGAGTCTTGTTTCTCCGGGCCGTTTTGTATGGGCGGCGCTTGTGCCGCCTTCTCAGAGCATTTTTCGCTTGCCGAAGACGCTTAGCGGCAGCAGCGAATTTTGCCAAGGCTTTTGCCGCGGGCGGTGTTTAGCGTTGCTGCGCGCTGCCGGAGCATTTTGCCGACAGATCATTTCAACTGAAAAACGCTCCAGTCGGTCATATGGGGTGCGGAACGGCGTTATCTGTTTTTTGCTGTTGCCATTGCGGTCTGTTTTCGGCTATATTTTACTTTTATATCTAATTAAGTCCGTGAGGTCCAGGGTGAAAACATATACTTGCTCAAACCAAGGCCTTGTAAGAAATTTTATTTTTGTTCCGATTCGTTTAGGCCTGTTTTTAGTTTTGGCGGCCATGCTGGCCGGCTGTCCCGGTAAAACCATCATTAAGCCGGCCGCTTCCACTTCAAGCAGCAGCACGAGTTCGTCCAGCGCCGCTGCCACGACCACCACCACGCCGCAACGCCCTATTCCCACCGACCCCAAAACCGCCTATGAAATGGGAGATTATGTCACCGCTGAGCGTCTGGCCGCGGAGTGGACCTCCCGGCCCGACCTGAGCCGTGAAGATACGCTTATAGCGTGGCAATATTATGCCCGGGCCGCAGTGAAAAACCAGCACGCTCACCTCGCAGTCACCGCCCTGAACAAGTGGATGGAAATGGAACCCGCTGTGGACACCACCCCGGCCTGGCAAGACGCCTGGTTGGGGGCTTATGCCTTGTATCCGCGCGCGGAGGCCCGTCAGATCGCTTTGGAGCTTTTGCAGTCGCAGAGCAACGTAGCCTTGAAAAATAGAGGCGCCATGCTTTTGTGCCTGCATTATGAATCCGTGGCCGAGTTGGGACGGGTTTTGGATTACGCCCGGCAGATGTATGAGCTGCTTGACCAGTCGGGCAAGGCCCTGGCCGAACGCTGCTGGGCCGGGCAGTTGCGCGTGGTTTCCGCGGCGCAGCTGGCCGACCTGGACGGTCAGGCCCAGGCGGCGGCGAACAACGGCTATCCTTATGTTTTAATTCGCCTGGAAACAGCGTTTCGCATGCTGGATAACCCGGCCTCCACCCAAGTCGGACAGGGATTGCTTTCCCAATTGCAGGCTTCCGCTGTTCTGGCCGACCGCTCTCTGCTTAATCCGCCGCCGGCGGAAGGGCAGGAAGGCGGCTCCGGCAGCGGCCCGGCGGTCAGCTCGCTGACTTTGCCGGTGGGCAGCGGCCAACAGGTGGCCTTGCTTTTGCCTTTGGGCGGCGCATTTGCCCCCATTTCCGCCAAAATTTCCGCCGGCGCCGAGGTGGCCCGTCAAGAACTGGGGCGCACAAACTACACCGTGCAGTTGACTGTTATAAACACAGAAGACCCGGGTTGGGCGCAAAAAGCGGCAGCTCTGCCCAAGGAAACTATTATCGGCGGTCCTCTGCAAAGTTCGGCTTATGCCCAACTCAAGGGAGGCGCCATGCTGCCGGGGCGAGCTGTGTTCGCCTTTTTGCCGCAACTGGATTCCGGCGATGAAGGCCGTACGGCTTGGCGCTTCTACACCAGCAGCAAGGACCAGGTGGACGCGGTGCTGACTTTCTGCCGCGATTCCTTGGGCATTGTTTCCGTGAGCAGCCTGTTCCCCGATGACGGTTACGGCCAGAGAATGAATGATACTTTTGTTTCCGAAGCCACCCAATTGGGCATGTCCGTGGTTAAAACCCAGGTTTACCCCGCCGGAAACCAAGAGGCCTGGAACAATCTGGCCGCCGGTTTTTTGGGCGTGCGTAAAACCGATCCGCCCATGGACCCCAAACCTGCTTACGGCGCTGTGTTTATGCCTGATTCCTGGACTAACGCCGCGGTTATGGCCGCGCATTTGCATTATCATATGGAAGACCGTCAGGTGCTGATGGGTACGGCCATTTGGGAGCAGGGCCTCAGCAAAGGTCAGAATATGGACGCTCAATATTTTAATTTAGGCGTTTTTCCTTCCGCCTGGAATTATACTTCGCCTACTCCCGGCCAACAATCCTTGCAGGCGGCCATGGGCGGGAAGGCCAGCTTCTGGGAAGCCTTGGGCTATGACTTTGTGCGTTTTGCCTCGCGCCTGGGCAGTCCGGAAAACGGCGAGTGGGCGTCGGATGTTTTGAACAGCCGCGTTGCTTCGGCCCAAGGCATGAATTGGAGCATGGCCCAGATGGAATGGGACGGCGCGGGTCTGTGCCGCCAGCATTTATATTTGTATACGCCCACCCAGACCAGCTTCGCGCCGGTGGATCCCAACCGCTTTAGGGCGTTGCTGCAGAGCATTCGTGAGCAGCACGCCGCCAGAATGCAGGGCGCGCGATAGATTTTTATTTCGCGCACTTGACAGGCGCGTACCTTGCTTAAGGAGTTTTGTTAATGAGTCTTGGCAAAGAAGAAGTGCAACGCGTGGCGAGGCTTGCCCGCCTGCGCCCCGCAACGGAAGATGTGGAACGCTTGGCCGCCCAATTTGGCGATATTTTAGGCTATATGGAACGCCTCAACGGAGTGGACACGTCAAAGGTGGAGCCCATGTATTCGCCGGTTACGCATGAGCAACGTCTGCGGCCGGATGTGGCCCGCTGCACCTGCACGCGTGACGATGTGCTGGCCAATGCGGCGGAACAGGACGGTCAGTTTTATCTTGTGCCGCGCGTGGTCTAGATCGACTATTAATTTAGCTATAATTGGATAAATCATGTCTGCTTTATATACAAAAACTCTTACGGAAATCAGCGACCGGCTCCAACGCAAGGAAGTGTCTTGCGAAGAGGTTGTGCGCGCCTGTCTTGCGCGCATTGCGGCCACAGAACCAAAACTCAATGCCTGCATCAGCGTGTGCGCTGAAGAAGCTGTAAACGAGGCCAGGGCCATGGACCAGGCCGGACCGGACGCTTCCCGCCCTTTATGGGGCGTGCCGGTGACAGTCAAGGACTGCATTGCGACTAAAGGCCTCAAGACCACCTGCGCTTCGCGTATGTTGGAAAACTTTACGCCCTTTTATGACGCCTGGGTGGTGGAGCAGTTGAAAAAAGCCGGAGCGGTGGTCGTTGCCAAAAGCAATATGGACGAGTTTGCTATGGGCTCAAGCACGGAGAATTCCCGCTTCGGGCCCTGCCATAACCCCTTTGGCCTTGATTGCGTGCCGGGCGGCTCTTCAGGCGGCGCAGCCGCCGGCATTGCCGCCGGGCAAGCCTTTGGAGCTCTGGGCACGGATACCGGCGGCTCCATTCGTCAGCCGGCGTCCTTTTGCGGTTGTGTGGGCTTAAAACCCACCTATGGCCGAGTCTCCCGCTACGGCGCTGTGGCTTTTGCCTCTTCCCTGGATCAGATCGGCTGCCTTACCCGTAGCGTGGAAGATGCGGCCCGCATGCTCGGCGTCATCGCCGCTTATGACTCCCGCGACGCCACCTGCGCTCCGAGCCTCATACCCGACTATGCCGCGCTGCTCTCTCGCGTCGATTTAAAAGGCATTCGCCTGGGCTTGCCCAAGGAATTCTGGCAGGAGGGCCTGTGCCCCGATACCCGTGCCCGGGCGGAGGCCGCTGTAGAGGCGGCCAAATCCCTCGGCGCTGAAATCGTGGACGTGTCATTGCCGCACGCGCCTTTGGGCGTGGCCGTATTTTACATCATCGCCACGGCCGAAGCTTCCACCAACTTGGGCCGCTTTGACGGCATCCGCTACGGCTACCGCGCTCCGGACGCCTCGGAGCTTATAGACCTTTACGAGCAGTCGCGTACGGAAGGCTTTGGCGAGGAAGTTAAAAGGCGCATTATTCTGGGCACCTTTGTGTTGTCTTCGGGTTATTACGATGCTTACTATAAAAAAGCCGCCCAGGTGCGCGCCCTGATTCGCGATGATTTTAATGCGGCCCTGCAACAGTGCGATTTCATACTGGGGCCGGTATCGCCGTCTGTGCCCTGGAAGTTGGGCGAAATCAGCGGTGATCCGCTTAAGAACTATTTGATGGACGTGCTGACCGTGCCGCTGAACCTAGCCGGTTTGCCTGGTCTGTCCATTCCCGCCGGCCTGGGGTCGGAATCCAAACTCCCGGTGGGCGTGCAGCTTATCGGCCCGTCATTTAGTGAAGACAAGATTTTACAGGCCGGTCACGCCCTGAGCCAGGCTTTGGGCGTACCGGCTATGCCGTTGATTTAAATGGCTTTATGACTTTGATGCCCGGAGGGAGTCGTCCTTCCTCCGGGTGTCTGTACAAATTATGAGTTCCTACGACATTGCGGTTGCTGTCAGCGGTGGCCTGGACAGCATTATGGCCATGAGTCTGCTTAAGGATGCGGGCCACAAGCTGCTGGCCGTGCATGCGGTCTTTGTGTCCGGCAGCGCGGCGCGTCTGGACGGCTTGCGCCGGTCCTGCGATGGCCTTGATATTCCTCTGAAAATTGTGGACTTGAGCGCGGTCTTCGCACAAAAGGTGATCGAGCCTTTTACAGCGGCTTATGCGCTTGGAGCTACCACCAATCCCTGCGTCACTTGCAATCGGGAGATGAAGTTCGGCTTTCTTCTGGAAGCAGCTCTTGGATTTGGGGCGCAGCGTCTGGCCACCGGGCATTATGCGCGGCTGGAGTATTTTCATAGTCCGCAAGGCGAATATTTAACCTTGGGGCGGGCTGCGGATGCGGGCAAGGACCAGGCTTATTTTTTAGGCCTGGTGCCTCCGGAGAGCTTGAAACGGATAGAGTTTCCTCTGGCGGATTACCACAAACCGGACTTACGGGCTGAAGTCGAGCGGCGTGGTCTGTTTGTGCCGGAGAGCCGCGAGAGCCAGGAAATCTGCTTTATACCCAATGATGATTACCGTGCGTTTTTGCTGACCCAGGGCATTACAGCTAAGTCTCTCGGGCCTGTAATTTTGCCCGATGGTCGTCAAATCGGCAAGCACAGCGGACTATGGCAATACACCGAGGGCCAGCGCAGGGGACTGGGATTGGCTCATCACGAGCCGCTGTATGTCATCGGCAAGGATATTGTTCGCAACGCGTTGCTCGTAGGCGCGAAAAAAGATTTATATATTAAATCCTGGCGGGCGGCGGAATTAAATATTCATGTGCCGCCGGAGTTTTGGCCTGCGGAGGTGCTGGCGCGCACGCGTTATCGCCAGGTGGCGCAACCGGCCGAGGTGGAAGTGCGTGACGGCGTAGCGGAGATTGTTTTTCAGACCCCGCACGAAAGACCGGCGCCCGGTCAATTGGTGGTCATTTACGATCAACGCGGCTTGATGCTGGCTGCCGGAATAGGGCAGGCGGCGCTGGCCGTCCGGAATTGATATTTTCCCAATCATGAAAAAGGCCCCCGATAAAATCGTCTGGGCTCTGCCCGAAGCCGAGGTAGAGTCTGAAGCTTTGCGCCAGATTCGCAATGTGGCGGCTCTGCCGGAAATCAAACGCATGGTGGTGCTGCCCGATGTGCACACCGGCTATGATTTGCCCATCGGCTGCGCGGTGCTGGTGGGCGGGCGCATTTCGCCGTCCTTTGTGGGCTACGATATTGGCTGCGGCATGCTGCACCAGAATATCGGCCCAAATATTGATATTTTGGCCGATGAAGCCGGACGGCGGGAAGTATACGCCCGCATTTTGGAGCGCATCCCCGTGGGACTGGGCGGCAAATTTGCGGAAACCCAAGCTTGCCCTGATTTTGCAAGCGTGTCAGAAGACAAGGAGCTGAACCGTAAGGTGCGCGGCATCGCCCCGGTGCAAATCGGCACTCTGGGGGCGGGCAATCATTTTATCGAGATCGGCCTGAACGCGCGCGGCGAATACGGCATCACCATCCACAGCGGCAGCCGCAATGCCGGGCATGCCATTGCTTCGCACTATATGGCTCTGGGGCGTTTGTTTGATCTGGACAGCAAAAACGGCCGCCATTATGCGGCGGATATGCACTGGGCCCTGGAATACGCCCTGGAAAATCGAAAGCATATGCTGGGCGCGGTGTTACAAGCTATTTTCGGAGAAAATATCCCGCAGTTTCCAACTCCGTTTATCAATGAAAACCACAACCACGCTGCGATCTTAAAGCGCGGTGAGGTATTGCATCGCAAGGGCGCCACTCCGGCCGACAAAGGGCAACTCGGCATCATTCCCATTAATCAGCGCGACGGCGCTTACATTACCAAAGGCCTGGGCAACGAGGCTTTTTTATGTTCAGCCAGCCACGGCGCAGGCCGGACCATGAGCCGGGCTGCGGCCCGCAAAGCCATAACCCCTGATCTGTTGGCCGGTCAGATGCGAGGCATCATCTGCCGAACGGATAAAAACGTGTGCGATGAAGGCCCGGATGCTTACAAAGACGCGGACACGGTCATTGCCCGGCAAAACGGCCTGCTGGTTGAGGTGGTGGACCACTTCCGGCCTGTGCTGGTGGTTAAGGGCTGAGGGAAAAAGGTAAAAGGAATTAAAGACGGATGCTTCGCGTTGCTTGGCATGACAAGTTATATTGGCCGTCAGTAAGTTTATTTCGTGTTCACATCATACTGCCGGCAGAATTTCGGAATACTTCCTTAATGTACGCGACCGCAATAAGGGTTAAGCAAAGGGTAGGATTCGGGGAGGGAAAAACTCAAGGGGCGAGCCCCTTGTGGTTTTCCCTCCCCGTTTTACGTTAGTCTTTCTGCACCAGGATCATGTTCCGGGCGGCGCCGGTTTCATCCAGGCGGCGCACGGGCAGGGTTACGGGCGCGGCCTGCACCTTGGCCGGATCGGTCTTGGCTGTGGCCAGGATGTCCAGAAGGTCGGCAGCGAATTGGTCCAGGGTATCCTTGCTTTCGGTTTCCGTGGGCTCAAACATCAGGCATTCCTTGACGATGAGCGGGAAGTAGATGGTCGGGGCGTGATAGCCCTTGTCCAGCAGTGCCTTGGCGATGTCCAGGGCGGTGACGTGGTGTTCTTTGGACTGCTTTTCGGCCGAGGCCACGAATTCGTGCATGCAGATGCGCTCAAAGGGCACTTCCAGTTCCGCGTCAATGAGTTTGCGCAAGTAGTTGGCGTTAAGCACTGCGTAGGCCGAAGCCCGGGTCAGGCCCTCGGCGCCCAGGCGCAGCATGTAGGCGAGCGCGCGCAGGTAGACGCTGAAATTGCCGTTGAACGGGGCCACCGGACCCATGCTCTGCTTGACGCTGTCGGTCATGCGGTATTTGCCGTCAGCTGTCTTTTCCACGCGGGGGTTGGGCAAATAGGGCAGAAGGCGCTCGCTCACGCCCACGGCCCCGGAGCCGGGACCGCCGCCGCCGTGCGGGGTGGACAAGGTCTTGTGCAGGTTAAGGTGAACCACGTCAAAGCCCACGTCGCCAACGCGCATGTGGCCCATGATGGCGTTCATATTGGCGCCGTCGTAGTAGAGCAGGGCATCTTTGGCCCGCAGCATTTCCACAATGCGGGGCAGATTGTTTTCAAACAGGCCCAGAGTGTTGGGGCAAGTCATCATCAGACCGGCCACGTCGTCGGTGAGGAATTTGGCCAGTTCC
>CBDTYX010000019.1:0-14734 GCA_965364745.1 uncultured Desulfovibrionaceae bacterium
GCGCTCGGGAAAGCCCTAGAACGGCCACAAATTGTCCATGAGCCGGGTCAGCCAGCCGGGGGACTGCTTGTCGCTGATCACGCCTTTGCCGAACAGAGCCACTCTGGAATCGGCCATAAGCGAAGAGCGTACGGAGTTGTCGGCTTCAATGTCTCTGGCCCGGACAAGCCCGGTGACCACCAGATGCTGGGTTTCGTCATTGACGCGGGTTTCGCGCGAGCCTTCCACCTGCAGTACTCCGCCGGGCAATACGTTGATGACCCTGGCGGCCACAGTGGCCACCACGTTGTTTTCGCGCTTGGTCTCGCCGGTGGCGTCAAATTTGCTGCTGGTTGCGGCGCCCACTATGGGAGTCTTGCCCACGTCGCCGCCCAGGAAACTGCCTTGGCCGAAGAAAGCGCTTACGCCCAAATTAAGATCATTGGTTTTGTCCGCGGTGGTGTCGGCTTTGTTTTTGGCTTTGGTGATTTCTTCCACTTTGATGATCACGATATCGCCCACCCGGCGGGCCCGGTTATCGGCAAACAGAAATTCCGAGTTAACCTCATTAAACATGGAGCCGGGGTTGGCCGACTGCTCTTCCGGGCTCATGGCCTGGGGCGGCGGAGTCATGCTCATCACGGGACCCGGCTCTTCCTTGGCTGCGTTGCAGCCGGCGGTCAGCGCCAGAATTACAGCGGTCAGCAGCAGTTTTTTATTCATCGCGTAGCTCCCTTCCTTGAGAGTTGAATGCTTAATTTACAAGCACGGTCTGGTTATCCTGCACCGTGGCTTTGACAATATTTTTACTTTGCAAATTGCGGACCGCCAGCAGTTGCCCGGAAGCGCCGTCAGCCATGGCTTCGGCCGGAACTTCCAGACGCACCGTGCCCCGCTGGTAAACCAGGGTAATTTGTGCGCCTTTGCTGATCAGCGGCACCTGGTCGAGGTCGGACACATAAATAATCTGTTCCGCGCCCACGGATCTTTTCATGCGGTGCGGGCCGCCCACGCCGTCCCACAACTCGCCGCGCACATAGGCCAGGTTTTTGCGCACAAACATAATTTTATCCGGAGTAAGCACCTCGCCTCGATTTATGGGTTCCCTGGCCGCGGGCACTGTGGCCCAGACGTCCAGAAACGCGGAGGCGGTAATCCGGCGGGCCACGGACTTATCAAGATCCAGCACGGAGATGCGCAGAGAGACTCGCCCGGGCGCAAGCTTGCTCACCGGTTCAATGTTTACTTCCTGGCCGGCGTGAGCGAGAAAAATATAGGAAGGCAAACGCACATCATTAAGGCCGGCTTCGCCCGGCATGGCCGTCATCTGTGGAGTCAAGGTTTTGATCAGAATCTGCTGCAAATCGGCTTCACGCAGGACCTTGCCGCCGCGCTGAATGGCCATGGCCCCGGGAAATAAGCACAAAGCCTCGAGTTCAGGCCCTAAGGCGCGGCGAATTTGATCTTTAAGCTTATGCCTCGGCATGCTCATGGGGCGCCCGTTTTCAGCGGGTGAAGCCCATAATTCTCGCCCGGACAAGGTTTGCCAGGTCTCCGGCGGCATATGCCCCACCGGTTCGGCAATTTCGCCCAAAGTCACTTTGGGGCCGGATACGGTCGCAGCTTCCAAAATTCTGATCCGCCAGGCCACGTCAGTGCCCGTGTCTGATTGCGATACAGCCGTGCCCGCCCATAGAATTATGGACAGGCCCAAAACTACGGCCACAGTCCAGGGGCTGGGCAAAACCAACGAGATGCGGCGTATTTCAGTGCGATTCTCAGAATTCATAGCTTTTTACCCCACACGCAAGGCGTTTAAGCCGGATTACGACCTCTTGAGCTGCACCGCGATCTGGAGCATCTGGTCAGAGGTTTGAATGGCCTTGGAGTTCACTTCGTAAGCTCTTTGCCCCACGATCATGCCCACCATTTCTTCAACCACTTCCACGTTGGACATTTCCAAAAAGCCCTGCGCAATAGTGCCGGTGTTGTCCACGCCGGGCTCGCCTTCAGTGGCTTCGCCCGAGGCCTCGGTGGGGGTGTACAGGTTTTTGCCCCTGGCTTCGAGCCCGGCCGGGTTGATGAAGGTGTAGAGGGGGATGTCCGCGGTAGCCAGTTCTTCGCCGTTGGCGTCGAGGGCAGTGATGGTGCCGCCTTCGGTAATGCTGATATGCTTGGTTTCGGCGGGCACGGTAAATTCGGGCTGCAACACATAGCCGTTGGCCGAAACAATGGTTCCGTCTTGGTTGAGCTTAAAAGCCCCGGCCCGGGTGTAGGCCACTTCGTCGCCAACCATGACCTGGAAAAAGCCGTCGCCTTCAATGGCCATGTCCAGGGGGTTGGAGGTGTTTTGATAGTCGCCCTGGGAGAAGAATTTATGTACTGTGGTAGGACGCACGCCCAAACCAACCTGAATGCCCGTGGGCACGCGCACGTCGCCCTGGGTGATGGACCCGGCAATTTTGTGGCTTTGATAGATCAAATCTTCAAACTCGGCCCGGCTCTTTTTAAAACCGATGGTGTTCACGTTGGCCAAGTTGTTGGAAATTGTGTCAATATTCAGCTGCTGGGCAATCATGCCGGTGGCGGCTGACCATAAAGAACGCATCATAGCGCATCTCCTTTGTTGTTAATAAATATTACTCAGTCTAACGGCCCCGACCGATTTTGTTGGTAGCTTCCCGGTCCAGAGCGTCGGAGGTTTGCATCACTTTCTGGTAAGCTTCAAACTGGCGCTGGGCTTCGATCATATTGACCATTTCATAAACCACTTCCACATTGGCGGTTTCCATATAGCCCTGCTCCAGAGTGGTGCGCTCCGGAGCGTCAATTTCCGCCGCCCCGCTGCCCTCGCGAATGCGGTAGAGGTTTTGCCCCACCTTTTGCAGCCCTTCCAAGTTGTCCACAGTGCTCACCTGAATTTGGCCCACAATTTCAGCATCAGCAAAAAGGGTGCCGTCCGATGCCAGGTGGATATCCTTAGTGCCCGCCGGGATGGCCAGTTCCGTGCCGCCGGTGCCCAAAACGGAGAAGCCTTGCGGCGTCATGAGCTGGCCTTCGGAATTGACCACAAAATGTCCGTCGCGGCTGTAGAAGTTTTCGCCGTTGACTCGGAAGGTGAAAAAACCTTCGCCGGCAATGGCTATATCCAGCGGGTTGCCGGTATACTTCATGGCGCCTTGGGAAAAATCGGTTTTGGTCGCGGCAATGCGCGGCCGGGCCATATGCTGCGGGTCGGGAAACAGTTTTTGCGAACGCAGATTGTTGACCGGCTCCATAACTACATCATGGGCGAACATCTGGAACGTGTCCTTGAATGAAATCACGTCACGCTTGTAGCCGGCCGTATTTACGTTCGCCAAATTATTGGCGATGTTGGCCATTCGGTATTCGTTGGTCAGCGCGCCAAAAAGCCCGCTATACATACTTTCCTGCATATTGCCTCCTTGCCGGGACAGTCCCGGCACCAGGTCATTGCAAATTTCAAACCAACTTGCACCATTCGGGAAAAAATTCCGCCGCAAAAAAAGCGGTCCGCTTACAGGCAAGGCGGCACAGTCCTTCAGAGGGAATGCGAAATTGTTGACACAAAGACCCTTGTGATTTTTTGCACAATGCTATATATATTAATGTGAAAGTGCGCCTGAAAGGTGCGCCGGCAGAATACCCGCAGCGCCTCAGGCCTGCGCGGCAAGGATAGTTTCAAAAACCACTGGAAACTATCCTTGAAATATGTTCAAAAACTTTGTTGAGATTTGAACGGCGGCGGAAGGAGACTTCTTCCGCCGCGTTGAATTAAGAGAAGCCGGAAGTCAAACCCGGCAGTAAATAGGAAGGAATATGTCCAGAGTCACATTTAAAGAAGAGCATTGCAAAGGCTGCCTTTTATGCGTCAATGCCTGCCCCCGCAAGATCATCGCGCAGTCCCAGCGGTTTAACCGCTTGGGCTACAAAGTGGTGGAAGTGCCCGCAGTGGATATGGAGCGCTGTATCGGCTGCGCTGCTTGCGCCACGGTCTGCCCGGATTACGTCATTCGCGTATACCGCAGCGGCAAAAAGGCGCAGAAGGAGGACAAGTCATGAGCACTGCCCGGCGTATGTTTGTTAAAGGCAACGAAGCCCTGGTGCAAGGCGCCCTGGATGCCGGTTGCCGCTGTTATTTCGGTTACCCCATTACCCCGCAGAATGAAATTCCGGAAGCCATGTCCAAGCTGTTGCCGGAGCGGGGCGGCGAATTTGTGCAAGCCGAAAGCGAAGTGGCGGCAGCCAACATGCTGCTCGGCGCGGCCGCGGCCGGCGTACGGGCCATGACCTCGTCTTCCAGCCCCGGGGTTTCGCTTATGCAGGAGGCCATTTCCTACATGGCCGGCAGCGAGCTGCCCGGCGTGATTGTGAATATGAACCGCGGCGGTCCCGGGCTCGGCGATATCGGCTCCTCCCAGGGCGATTATTTTCAGTCTGTCAAGGGCGGCGGGCACGGCGATTATTTTACGTACACGCTGGCGCCGTCTTCCTGCCAGGAAGCCTATGACATGATGTTTGAGGCCTTTGACGTGGCCTTTGCCTTCCGCAATCCGGTGCTTATTTTGGGTGACGCCATTGTGGCCCAGATGAAGGAACCGGTGCGGCCGCGCGACCCCAACTCGCCGCCGGCCACCCCGACCGGAGAGGCCCTGGATTGGTGCCTTACCGGCGCGCAGGGGCGCGAGCACCGCATCATCAGATCGCTGTTTCTGGACGAAGGCGCTCTGGCCGGGCAAAACCGCAAGCTGATGGCCAAGTATAAAGCCATGCACGCCAATGTGCGTGCCGAGGTTTATGAAGCTGAAGACGCGGACCTCGTCATTGTGGCTTACGGTTCCATCGGCCGCATCGTCAAAAGCGCGGTGCGCAAGCTGCGCGGTGAGGGCAAGCCCGTGGGCCTGGTCAGGCCCATCACTCTGTATCCTTTCCCGGAACAGATTTTGGCGAATCTCGCCGCTTCGGGCAAACGCTTTTTAACCATTGAGCACAACTGCGGGCAGATGGTCCAGGACGTGCGCCTGGCCGTGCGCAAACACGCCGATTCTGAATTTTTCGGCTATATGCCCGGCGATATGCCCGGCACTGACGATTTTATTCAGCCTATTTTGGATGTTCTGGGCTAGGCAAGAGGTAAAGAATATGCAGACTCAAACGCAAACTCCCAATGAAACCTTGGTCTTTGACGTGCCGCCGGTGCTCATCGACCGGGTGTCTCACTATTGCCCCGGCTGCCACCACGGCACGGCCCACCGCCTGGTGGCCGAGGTGCTGACGGAAATGAATCTGGTGGAAAAGGCTTTATGCGCCAGTTCCATCGGTTGTTCGGTGTTTATTTATAACTATCTGGCCGTGGATACGGTGGAATCGCCGCACGGCCGCGCCCCGGCCGTGGCCACGGGCCTCAAGCACGCCCGGCCCGATCGGTTTGTGTACACCTACCAGGGCGACGGCGACCTCGCTTCCATCGGCCTTGCTGAAATCATGCACGCCGCCAACCGGGGCGAGCGCCTCAGCGTGGTCTTTGTAAACAACACGGTTTACGGCATGACCGGCGGACAGATGGCGCCCACCACGCTCATCGGCCAAAAAACCACCACCTGCCCGGACGGCCGCTGCGCCTCCAAGGAAGGGCTGCCCATCCGCATGGCCGAGATTATCGCCAGCCTCGGCGGCACGGCCTATTCCGCGCGGCAGGCCCTGGACACCGTGTCCAACATCAATAAGGCCAAGCGGGCCATCCGCCGCGCCTTTGAGATGCAGACCGAAGATCGGGGCTTCGGATTTGTTGAGCTTCTGGCCACCTGCCCCACCAACTGGCGTATGGACCCCGTGGCCGCCAACGAGCGCGTGGCCGCGGAGATGATCCCCTACTTCCCCTTGGGCGTGTACAAAGACATTGCCGAGGAAGGAGGCGTGTGCTGATGAGCTTGTATCAAGATGTGATTATCGCGGGCTTTGGCGGCCAGGGCGTCATGCTCATCGGCAATTTGTTCGCTTACGCCGGCATGAACGCCGGGCTCAACGCCACATATATACCGGTTTACGGCCCGGAAATGCGCGGCGGCACGGCTAACTGCACGGTGGTTATTTCTGACGAGGACATCGGCTCGCCCATTATCAAGACCCCTCAGACTCTGATTCTCATGAACCAGCCTTCAGCGGACAAGTTTTTGCCGCGCATGGAGAAGAACGGCTTTGCCGTGCTGAACACCTCACTGGTAAATATGCCCCAAGACTCAGGCGGAGCGAAGCTTTTGGGCGTGGCGGCAAATGAAATCGCTGACGGCCTGGGTAACGTGAAAATGGCCAACATGGTGGCCCTGGGCGCTTATGTCCAGGCCAGCGGAGTGTTTCCCTTGTCCGCTGTAGCCGAAAGCCTCAAAGACGTCATCTCCGCGCACTACAGCAAGTTGATCCCTAAAAACATCGAAGCCCTGGAGGCCGGCGCGGCCGCGGCCAGGGACGCCGGATTCAAGCTGTAGTTGATTAACAAGTAAAAAAGCCGCCCCTTCCCTGTGTTTGTTAGGGAAGGGGCGGCTTTTTTTGTGCAAGAACGATGGCTGGCATACGCAGAAAGTCCGTTTATCCCTGCCAATAACCGTAAGCAAGGCGTTGGCGCGCCACGAGCAGCGCAGCTATGCTCATAGCGTGACAACGGCTGGGAGTTAAAGTCGAGCAGGTCCGGGGCCTCCCTCCCGGCGCGCTCATCAGCATTCAGGCACGGAGACGGCGAGGCCCCCTTGCGAGGTTTCTTTATATTTATTGGACATATCCCGGCCGGTTTGCTCCATAGCCTCAATAGCGGAGTCCAGGCCCACGCGGTAAGCGCCGGGCGGCAGTGACGAGGCAATGAGATAGGCGGTGTAAGATTTAACCGCGCTCACGGCGTTTCGTTCAATGCAGGGAATTTGGACCAGGCCGTCCACAGGATCGCAGGTCATGCCCAAGTGCTGCTCCATGGCGGTCTCAGCCGCATTTTCCACGATCTGCACCTCATAACCTTTGGCCTGGGCCAAAAAGGCCGCACCCATGGCCGAGGCCACGCCCACTTCGCCCTGGCAGCCCACATCAGCGCCGGCGATGCTGGCGTTGTGCTTGGCCAAAAAGCCGATGAGCGCCGCGGCCAAAAGGCCTTCACGGATAATGGACAGGGGCAGTTCTTCGTCATAGCGCAGAGTGTAGACCAGCGCGGGCAGAACTCCGGAGCCGCCGGCCGTGGGCGCGGTGACGATGCGGTGCCCGGCCGCGTTTTCCTCGGATGCCGCAAACCCGCGCGCGGCCAGAGTGGCCAACACGCGGTCCACGCCCTGAGGCTTGCGCATGGCTTTATCCATAATGTCTGCGCCTTTGCGCCCCAGACACAAGGAACCGGGTAAAACCCCCCTGGTTTCCAAACCGATTTCCACGGTGCGGCACATAGAATCAATGATCTGGTTCAGGTCGCGCTCCACATCTTGAGCAGACTTGCCGGTCAGGGCCATTTCGTTTTTGAGCATGACCTCAGGCAGGGAGAGCCCGTTTTTTTCCATAACCGCTTTAAATTCTTCCATGTTGCCGTAAGGGTACGGCAATTCGCCCCGCTTCGGAGCCTGCCAGCCTTTCCACTGCAAAAACCCGCCGCCCACGGAGTAATATTCCATTTCCAGCAAGGCCGGCCCTTCGGAAGATTCACCGCGCAGTTCCATGGTCAGGGTGTTGCTGAACGGAAACTCCCGGCTTTCAGGATACCCCGCTTTAATGTCGGTCAGGGTCGCGCCGAGCAGGCCGTTGCCTTTGCCGTCGGGCTCAATGGGCAAATCGTGGCGTTTATCGCCGCCGGCCTTGATTTGATCAATAATATCGGTCTGGCAAGTGGAAGGGTGATTGCCCAAAAGTCCGGCCAGGATGGCCGGCCAGGTACCGTGGCCTATGCCCGTGGCCGACAGGCTGCCGAACAGCAGCACCCGGATGCGGGCGGCTTTGGCTCGGGTTTCCGGGGGCAAGGCTTTGATGCGTTGCAGAAAATCGTAACCTGCCAGCATGGGCGCCATGGTGTGGGAGCTGGAAGGCCCGGGGCCTATTTTAAACAGCTCGGTAATCGCGGTGGTTATGGGAGAAGACATAGCGCCTCCAGGGCTGTGGGTTTCTATGACCTCAGGGGTCTCTACAAATATTTAAATAATACGCAAAGGCCCAGATGACAACAATGCCGGTTTTGTGCCGGCAAAAGCCAGGTTACTTGCCGGACTTGCCCGGGGCGGCGATTTTTGCCTTTAAACTGCGCGGCTTGTCGGCATTTTGACCCGCCTGAAAAGGACTGCTGCGCCATAATAGCGCGCCTCTCTTTATTCCCGACCCTTGGCTCATATTTTGCTATCACCGGGGCATGAATATTTTTGCGTTCAACCCCGCCGAAGCTTTAAGCTTCCTGCTTACCCTCACCCGCATAAGCCTGATGGTGTTTTTGCTGCCTGTTTTCGGGGGAACCGGCGCGCCGCGCACGCTCAAGGCGGCCATCTGCCTGGCCCTGACCGCTGCGGTCTGGCCTTATGTGCATTTGCCGGGCGAAGGCATGCCCGCTCACCCTTTTGAACTGCTTATTGTTATTTTAGGAGAAATGGTTTTAGGACTGATGCTCAGCCTGGTCGTACGCTTTACCTTTGCCGGCATCCAGTCCGGCGGCCAAATTCTGGCTTTCCAGATGGGCTTTTCCATGGCCACCACAGTGGACCCCATGCAGGGCGAACAGGAAACGGTCATCTCCCATTTCCTTTATACCGTAGCCATTCTGACTTTCCTGGTGCTCAACGGGCACCTCTATATTCTTAAAGCCCTGATGGACAGCTTTCAGCTTATTCCGCCTGGAGGGCTGATTTTAAGCCCGCCCCTGGGCGCGGAAGTCATCACCATGTCGGCGCAAATCTTTGTGCTGGCCATCAAGGTGGCCGCGCCCGTGCTGGCGGCCCTTTTTCTGGTGGAGCTGGCCCTGGCGCTTATGGCCAGAGCCGCGCCGCAAATGAACCTGCTCATCATCGGTTTTCCCTTGAAAATCGCCATCGGCCTGTTTTTCCTGGGCATGCTGTTCACGCTTATGGCTGAACAAATCCAAGAGTTCATCATTAACTCTGTGCCCTTAATCCTTAACCTGCTGCGGGCGGCGAGCCCGTTTGCCGGCTAGCGGGGGGCGGCTTAATGGCCAGAGATCCCAGTAAGACAGAGAGCGCCACCCCAAAACGCATCAAGAAGGCTCGCGAAAAAGGCAATGTCGCCAAATCGGCGGAGCTGAGCAAAACCATAACCCTGTTGGCCGGGTTTATGGCGCTCTATGCTTACATAGGGGTAATCGCCACGGACATGCAGAGCCTGTTTCGCCATTTCCTGCAAAACGATTTCGCTTTTTCCCCGGAGCCGGGCAACGTCATCAATCTGATGCGCTGGCTGGCCACGGAACTGGCCACCCTGGTGCTGCCCATCATGGTGTTCATCGCTCTGGCGGTGATTATCACCCTGCGCGTGCAGGTAGGCAAATTGTGGACCACCCAGGTGTTCAAGCCCAAATTGTCCCGCTTCAACCCTCTGCCCGGCATCAAGCGCATGTTCATGTCCAAGGACACGTTCATCCGCCTGGGCAAGAGCCTGCTGCAAGCTTTAGCCATCGGCCTTGCGCCTTACATGGTCATTAAAAATGAATTTCCCAACTTCATCATGCTCTACCATACCGACGTCAACTCCCTGGCCCTTTATCTCATGAAGATCAGCTATAAGGTGGTGCTCTACGCGCTCATTCCCATGTTCATCATCGCCGTGGTCGACTTCTTTTATACCCGCTGGGACTATGGCGAAAACCTGAAGATGACCAAGGATGAAGTCAAAGACGAAATGAAGCAGATGGAAGGCGACCCTAAAATCAAGGCCAAACAGAAGCAGAAAATGATGGAAATCATGCGCCGGCGCATGATGCAGGAAGTGCCCAAAGCCGACGTGATCATCACCAACCCCACCCACATAGCCGTGGCCCTGAAGTATAACGCCCTTGAGGCGCCCGCGCCCATGGTTGTGGCCAAAGGCGCCGATCATTTGGCCGAGAAAATCAAAGAGATCGCCAGGGAAGCCGGCGTGCCCATCCGCGAAAATAAACCCTTGGCACGGGCTTTGTATAAGAGTGTGGAAGTGGGCGACGTCATCCCTGAAGAAATGTACCAGGCCGTGGCCGCCATCCTGGCGTCTCTGTCCAAATTCAAGAACCAGGCCGCCGCGCAGACCACCGTCGCCCGCGACAGTTAAGCGACTCATGTGCAGGAGAGTGTCAAAGTTATGGCTGTGAAAAGTAAAAATTTGGTGCCCCAAATAAATTACGAAAAATTCGCCAAGCAGGGCGATATTCTGCTGGCGTCAGGCGTGGTGGTCATCCTCTTTGTGATGCTCATACCCCTGCCCACATTTTTTCTGGATATCATGCTCACGGTCAGCATCTCGCTGTCCTTTGTGGTGCTGATCACCTCCATGTTCATGCTCTCGCCCCTGGAATTTTCCATTTTCCCGTCCCTGCTGCTGGTCACCACCCTGCTGCGTCTGGCCCTGAACGTGGCCTCGACCCGTCTTATTCTCCTGCACGGGCATGAAGGCACCGACGCCGCCGGGCACGTCATTCAAACTTTCGGCGAATTCGTGGTCGGCGGCAGCTACGTGGTCGGCATCGTGGTCTTCTGTATCCTCTTCCTGCTCAACAAGATGGTCATCACTTCCGGTACGACGCGTATTGCCGAAGTGGCGGCCCGCTTTACCCTGGACGCCATGCCCGGCAAGCAGATGGCCATTGAAGCCGACCTTAACTCCGGGCTGATTACTGAAGATGAAGCCAGAGCGCAGCGCGACGGCATCCGCAAAGAAGCCGACTTTTACGGCGCCATGGACGGCGCGGGCAAATTTGTGCAAGGCGACGTCAACGCCAGTATCCTTATCGCCCTCGTCAATATCGTGGGCGGCATCATCATCGGTATGGTGCAGCGGGATATGAGCTGGAGCGACGCGGCTTCCACCTATACCCTGCTGACCATCGGCGATGGTCTGGTGGCCACCATTCCTTCCTTGATCGTGTCCACCTCGGCCGGTCTGATCGTGTCGCGCGCCGCGGCTTCGGCCAAAATGGGCGAAGAATTCATCGGCCAGCTCACCCACAACTACCGCGCCCTTAAACTGGTGTCCGGCGTGCTGATTCTGTTTGCCCTCGTGCCTGGCATGCCCACCCTGCCCTTTGTGATTATTTCCGCCTCGCTGTTCATAATTTCCAGAAGCATGGGCAAAGTGGTGCCGGAAGAAGCGACCATCGGCGCCAAAGCGACCAAATCCGGTCTGACCGCCGGGAGCGTGGCCGCCGTGCCCGTCGGATCCGGCGCCGACGGCGAAACGAGCCTTGATACGCCTGAAGAAGTGCAGGCCTTGCTGCCTCTGGATATTCTGGAACTGGAAGTGGGCTACGGCCTGATTCCCCTGGTGGACGAAAGCCAGAACGGCAACCTGCTCTCGCGCATTCGCTCCATCCGCCGCCAGTTTGCCCTGGATATGGGCGTAATTGTGCCTTCGCTGCACCTGCGCGACAACCTGCAGCTCAAGCCCGGCCAGTACCGTGTGCTGGTCAAAGGCAACGAAGTGGCCGGCGCGGAAATTCTGGTGGATCACTTCCTGGCCATGGACCCCGGCAACGCCAAGCATCGCATCCAGGGCGTGGAAACCCGCGAACCCGCATTCAACCTGCCGGCTATGTGGATTCCCGAAGCCCGCAAGGAAGAAGCCATGCTGGCCGGCTACACCGTGGTCGATCCGGGCACGGTTATCGCCACCCACCTCACGGAAGTGTTCAAGCGCAACCTGTCCGAATTCCTGGGCCGCCAGGAAGTGCAGGGTCTTTTGGACAACCTGGCCAAACAGGCGCCCAAAGCCGTGGAAGAGCTCATTCCCCACGTCATCAGCCTGGGCACTATGCAAAAGGTGCTGCAAAACCTGGTGCGCGAAAACGTCTCCATCCGCGATCTGCTGTCTATTGTGGAAACTCTGGCTGATTACGGCCACAGCATCAAAAGTGCGGAAGCCCTTACGGAATTCGCCCGCGAGCGCATTTGCCGCACAGTGATCAAGCCCTATCTGGACAGCGACGGGGGACTCGCCATCATTACCCTGGACGGCAACGTGGAGCGCACGCTGCAAGAGTCGCTGCGTGAAACCGAATCCGGCGCATACCTAGCCATGCACCCGGGTCTGGCTCAGGAAATCATCAAGGGCATCAGCCACAGTGTGGAAAATGCGGTGAATACCGACGGCCAGCCCGTGATTCTGACCTCACCGCCGGTCCGGCCCCATCTGGCCCAATTATTGCTTAGATTCTTACCGGGAGTTCCGGTGATCTCCCAGGCTGAAATACCGGCCGATATTCAACTATCTTCTGTAGGAACCGTGGTGGTGAACTAATATGCAAACTAAAATATTTACAGGAAACAGCGCTAAAGAAGCTTTGGCCAAGGTTAAGCAGGAACTGGGCAGCGAGGCCGTGATTCTGACCTCCCGCCAGATTGAAGAAAACGGGGTCAAACGCTACCAGGTTACAGCCCGCTTGGAAGAACCGGAAATTACGCCCAATGAAGCCGCTTCTTCAGGCAGTCAGGGTTTTGACGATATGCGCCGGGAGTGGTCTGATTTGCGCGAGCACATCCTGGCCCTGTTAAAACCTGAGCTGCGCATGGAAGTTTTAACCCCGCGCCAGAAAGCCTCTTTGGAATATTTGCAACGCGAAGGCGTGGACGAAGAAATCATTGTTTCCCTTTACCGCTCTTTAGCCGCAGAGCCCGGCTCTTCTGTGCTTACCCCGCTGTCCGAAATGATTAACTTGCAGCCCTGGGGCTACAGCGCCTGGCAGGGACGTCTGCAAGCCGTGGCCGGCCCTTTCGGCTCCGGCAAAACCGTGACCGCCGTGCGCATGGCCCTGGCGCTTAAGGATGAACGCCCGGAAGCGCGCATTTGCCTAATCAACGCCGACTGCAACCGCGGTCACTCGCGGCTGGTCTTGCGCCACTATGCGGAGCTTTCCGGCTTCGCCTATAGAGAAGTAAATAGCGGGGCTGAAATTGTCCGCGCCATTAAAGAAAATCCCGGCACAGATCGTTTTATTGTGGACTTGCCCGGCATTTCCTGTAAAGATAGCTTGGTAGGCATGCTGGCCCGCTTTGGGTTGAATAAGGCGCTGGTGCACTTGATTTTATCGCCCAACTACGCCCCTCGCCAAATCAAGGCCATGCTGGAAGCCTACCAGTGCGATGCCGTAAAAAGCATTATCTGGAGCAAGCTTGACGAGTGTTTCTCTTTTGGAACGCTGGTCAATGTTTGTACAGACACAAGGCTCCCCATTTCAGCCTTGTCTTACGGCCCGGGACTCACAGATTCATTGTGCGCCATAGAGCCTTCCATGCTGTGGAAGCTGATTTTCAAGCGAGAACTGCCCAAGGGCGGAAATATAGATTTTGCGGACAGCTCTGATGCGGTAGCCGCCGCGGCATCTTAAACCGTTCTGTATCGCCCGTGCGAAAGTTCCTCTTGCGAAAATCCCGGTTTTTAAAGTAGTAGATATTTTTCCGGAGTATAATCATGGGCCAACGCTCGCCGTTAGTATTTTCCGTCACCTCGGGCAAAGGTGGCGTGGGCAAGACCAACATTGCGGTTAACCTCGCTTGTTGTCTGGCCGGGCGCGGCCACCGCGTGGTGCTGCTTGATGCGGATCTGGGCTTGGCCAATGTGGACGTCATGCTCGGCCTTACCCCGCCCCTGAACCTTTTCCACCTGTTTACCGAAAAAGCCGGATTAAAAGAAATCCTGTTTCCCACACCCTACGGTTTTTCCATTTTGCCCGCCGCTTCCGGGGTGGACAAGATGATCGCGCTGGACACCGGCCAAAAGCTGGAACTGCTTGAAGCTATGGATGTCTTGGAAAATAAGCTGGATTATCTTATTGTGGATACAGGCGCCGGCATTTCGGACAGCGTGCTGTATTTTAATTTGGCCGTGCAGGAGCGCGTAGTGGTGCTCACTCCGGAGCCCACGTCTTTGACCGACGCTTATGCGCTGATTAAAATCATGAAGCTGGAGCACGATATCGAGCACTTCAAAGTGCTGGTAAACATGGCCCCGGATACAGCCTCCGCTAAAGAAACTTACAAACGCCTGCACGAGGCCTGCGACCATTTTCTCTCAGGCGTGTCTCTGGATCTGTTGGGCTTTGTGCCCAGAGATCAACTGGTCCGACAAGCGATTATGGCTCAGAAGCCCCTGGTTGAATACGCTCCGACGAGCCCGGCCGCCAAAGGCATCTCCGCCGCGGCCTCCATCATCGAAAACTGGGAAGTGGCAGCTAAACTTGATGGCAATATCAAATTCTTCTGGAAAAATCTCCTTTTCCGCCCAGGATGAGCCCTGGCGCGCCCTGGAAACCGGCGAAACCGCCTGGGCCAATTTCCCGCATCAGGATCAGGAGAAGATTGTCCGCCATTTTGCCCCCAAGGTAAAATTTCTGGCCTTGCGCCTTAAGGCGAGGCTGCCGCGCAATGTGGAGCTTTCAGAACTCATCAGCGCCGGCACCCTCGGCTTGATGGAGTCTTTCGGCAAATTCCAACCCCATTTGGGCATCAAATTTGACACCTATGCGGAAAACCGCATTCGCGGGGCCATGCTGGACGAGCTGCGCAAGCTCGACTGGTTCCCCCGCTCC
>CBDTYX010000020.1:0-14361 GCA_965364745.1 uncultured Desulfovibrionaceae bacterium
GGGGTTTAGCTTCTGGCGGTTCCCCCGCCCCGGTTTGGCTCGTTCGCCTAGAGTGCCCCAAAAAACAGATCCCAGAACGGATCTTCCAAAGGTTCCTGCAGAGGTTGGTCTTGCCCGGCCAGGCGCACAACGCCGGCGGGCAGGCTTGCATCAAAGCGGCCCAGGACAAAGCCGGGGATGCCTTTGCGCTCCCAGGCCTTGAGCACGGCGGGCGCAGCGTCCGGCTCCACAGCGGCCAGCAAAGTGCCTTCGCTGATGGCCCGCCAGATATTGAAACCCAGGGCCGCGCCAATGGCCAGAATATCGTCGGGCACGGGGATGGCGTCCAGATCGATATACAGGGGCAGGCCGCAGGCCTCGGACATTTCCCAGGCCCCGCCCAGCACGCCGCCTTCTGTGGCGTCGTGCATGGCGTGCACCCCGCCGCAGGCAAAGGCGGTTAAGGCGTCGTCCACCACGGTGATTTCAGCGGTGCGGTTCAGCAGGCGGCGCAGGGTCGCGGCATCCATGTCCCGCTTAAGCCGCTCTTCCCAGACCACGGCCAGCAGGGCGGCGGCCTCGATGGCCGGTCCCTTGCTCATAAGCAGCACATCGCCCGATTTTGCCCCGCCCGGAGAAATCCACTGCCCTTCATCGGCATAGCCCCAGACGGTCACCCCGCCCACGATGGGCAAGGCCACGGCCCCGTACCAGCCGGTATGCCCCCCGACAATGGCGATATCCAGCTCGGTCGCGGTTCGGCTGATGGACTCGATAATTGCGGCCGCATCCGCTTCCGGGCAATCGGGGGGCAGAAGCAGAGTATAGGTCATGTGCGAGGGTTTTACCCCGGTCACAGCCACGTCGCTGGCGCCGATGTGCACGGTGAACTGCCCCATGAGCGACAGGGGCAGCCCCGGTGCCGGGAAAATGGGGTCTTCGGCGATGGCCATGTAGCGGCCGGGCGCAATTTGCAGCACCGCGCAATCAAGGCCCGCGCCGGGCCCGACAATGATGTCTTTGGAGGATTTGCCCAGGCGGTCTTTAAGCAAATTTTGCAGCCGGGCCGGGGGCAGCTTGCCCACATGCCCGGCAGAGCAGGCAGAAGAAGCTGAGCTGTTACTCACGGCTGAGCTCCCGGCCTAAAACAGTTTCCACGTCTTTGACCTTGCCGCTGAGCCGCCCTGCGGCTCCGGCCCGGTCGTCAATGGTGATGTGGGTGAGCACCCGGCTCGCCCGTTCACGCATTTTGTGGTGGCAGGCCATAATCAGGGCCATAACTTTCTCCTCATCGCCTTCTACCGTGGTTTGCATGGCCCCCAGCTTATAAGGCAGGCCGGAGCGGTCAATGAGCTCCAGCACAGCGGCCACATCGGCCTTGAGTTCTTCGCCCGTGCCCACGGGCACAATGGAAAAAGACGCCAACATAGTATTTCATATCCTTTAGCAGCGTGTTGCCGCGGTTAAGTTGCGATTGATAATATCCAGAAAATTTTTGGCCGCGCCGCAAACATCCTCCGCGCCCACAACAGCGGAAATGACCGACAGCCCGTCAACCCCGGCAGTCATGACTTCGGCCGCGTTGGCCAGGTTAATGCCGCCGATGGCCACCGACGGCAAATCCGTGGCTGCGGCTACCCGGCGTACGCCGTCAAGGCCCAGGGCGGCCGCGTCTTTGGTCCGGGTGGGATAAACCGCGCCAATGCCGAGGTAATCCGCGCCTTGGGCTTTGGCCAGGCGCGCCTGCTCTTCAGTCTGCACGGATACACCGATTATAAAGCCGGGCGGGCATAAACGCCTGGCCTCAGCTGCGGGCAGATCGTCCTGGCCCAGGTGCGCGCCGTGGGCGTTCGCCAGCAGGGCAATGTCCAGGCGGTCATTGACGATGAACAGGGCCCCGGCCCTGCGGCACAGTTCGGCCATGGCCGTGGCCGCGGCCAGCAGTTCCCGGCCTTCAAGCTGTTTGTCCCGCAGCTGGATGGCGGCGGCCCCACCGGCCAGTGCTGTTTCAGTCTGTTCCACAAGCGAGCGCGGCGCGCCGATGCCCCGGTCCGGAATGACATATAAGCGCAGTGCTTGGCGTAAACTCATGTGCTGTCCTTAGGCTGTGGTTTAAATCTATGCCCGGTCACATTTTTACGGATTCATCCGTCTTGGGGCAAGAAATTTTTGTTGTCCGGCGCGGCCGGGTTGGCGGGCTTGACCCGTGCGCCGGCAAGGCATATCAGCACAAAAAATATTTACGAGAGGCCCTGCGCTATGCTTAATTATATCCCTACTCCGGTTTTAACCGTCGGCTTGCTCCTGTTTTCCAACATTTTCATGACCGTCGCCTGGTACGGACACCTTAAATACCCCACCATAAGCCTGGGCCGGGTGATTATCATCAGCTGGCTCATCGCCTTTTTTGAATACTGCCTGCAAGTGCCGGCCAACCGTTTCGGCTACGGTTATTTTAGCGCCGCTGAATTGAAAACCATTCAGGAAATCCTGTCCCTGACCGTATTCATGGTTTTTTCCGTGTTCTTTTTGGGCCAGGAACTCAAGTGGAATTATGTGGTGGGTTTTGGTTTGATTGTATTGGCCGCGTTTGTGATTTTTAAAAAATGGTAAACTGACGGCCTGAAGCATATTTTCAGCAATAAATTAAAAAAAATGAGTGTATGGGGTTGTATTCTTTGAGCAAATCCTTTACGCTCATTTTTATGTTATATTGATATTTATAGTGTTTTTTCTGTTTTGATTTTATGAGCTAAGCGAAGTTTAACAGTTTAGTTTCCCAGATTAGGAGCAGGTTTGCGTTCTGGGTGGACAAGGAGGTTTCATGGGTTGGTATCGAAATTTACATATGACCGGAAAAATTGTGTTGCCTATAACTGTGGTGCTCATTTTGGCGTTGGGAATTTTAACGTGGCAGATCCAATCCAGAAGTTCCAAAGCGATTCAGGATGTAGCCGAACGCGAATTGGCGGCTCTTGCCGGCCAGGGAGGCAATGCCGTTAAAGATTTTTTTAACTCAGCCCTGGACCAGGCTCAGGCCATGGCCAACGCCCTGGCCGCGCTGGACGGGGGCAGGGCCTGACCCTGTCGCGGGAGGCGGTTGTGGCTATGCTGCGGGGCATGGAAGGCGGCAACGAATCTTTTATGGCTGCGGGCAGCGCCTGGGAACCCGATGCTTATGACGGCAACGACGCGGCTTATGTCAACCGTCTGGGCAGTGACGCCCAAGGTCGGTTCATTCCTTACCAGGCCGGCGGTGAGGATTTGGTGCCGTTGGAGAACCTGGAAGAAAGTTCATATTATACCGAGCCTAAAAATCGCGGCCGTACTTATCTGACCCTGCCCTACGCCTATAATGTGGGCGGCAAAGAAGTGGTCATGACCACGGCCAGCGCCGCCATCAATGTAAACGGCAAGTTTAAGGGCATTGTGCTTATTGATATCAATTTGGAGACCGTGGCTAAAATAGTCAATTCGGTCAAAGTTTATGATACGGGTTGGGCGGCGGTATTGAGTCAGAACGGCACCGTGGTGGCCCATAAGGACCCGGCCATGGCAGGGAAGCTTATCTTTGAGGGCAATGACGTCGCGGATAAGGACGGTTTGCGTGCGGCCATGGGATCCGGTCGATCGTTCATGGAAAACCACGCCCGAAACGGGGCGGAATCCTTTTATTATTACTTTCCCATACATTATGAGCTTACAGGCCAGACTTGGTATTTATGCGTGTCCGCGCCCATATCCGAAGTGCTGGCTGAGGCAAACACCATCAGCAATATGACCATGATCATCAGCGGCGTCACCCTGCTGCTGATTCTCTTGGTCTGCTTTGTCGTGGTGCGCGGTTGCGTCAGGCCCTTGGGCGTTTTATCCTCTGCGGCCAGGGAAATTGCGGACGGCAATCTGCATGTGGTCATCAATGATCAGAAGTTCGGGGGTGAAGTTTTGGAGTTGAGCACGGCGCTTAAGGAAATGATCGCTTCATTGCTGGAAAATATCAGCAAGGCCGAGCAACTGAGCGCCGATGCCCAAGCCCAGGCGAAGAAAGCCGAAGAAGCCATGCATGAGGCCGAGGCCATGCGCCTGGCCGCTGAAAACGCCAAACGCGAAGGCATGCTGGCCGCGGCGGAAAGGCTCCAGGATGTGGTCAGCGTGGTGTCTTCGGCTTCTGAACAACTCTCCGCGCAGATAGAAGAATCTGAACGCGGCTCCCAGGAGCAGGCCGCCCGCGTAGCGGAAACCGCCACCGCCATGGAAGAAATGAACAGCACTGTGCTGGAAGTGGCCAGAAGCGCCGGTGCAGCGGCCGACGGCGCAGCGCACACCAAAGTCAAGGCGGAAGAGGGCGCGGATATTGTGCGCGCGGCTGTGACCGGCATCCAGGATGTGCAGGAAGTCTCGCTGGCCCTTAAGGAAGATATGGCCGTTCTGGCAGAGCAGGCGGATTCAATTTCCCAGATCATGGGCGTGATTTCCGACATAGCCGATCAAACCAACCTGCTTGCCCTTAATGCCGCCATTGAAGCGGCCAGGGCCGGTGAAGCCGGGCGCGGCTTTGCCGTGGTGGCTGATGAAGTGCGCAAATTGGCGGAAAAGACCATGGTTTCCACTACGGACGTGGGCAATACCGTGACTTCCATTCAACGCAGCGTGACCCAGAGCATTAGCCAGGTGGACCGGGCAGTGGATCTTATCGGCGAAGCCACGGAACAGTCCAATGAATCCGGCGCGGCGCTGGCTGAAATCGTCAGTCTGGTGGAGGAGACTTCGGACCAGGTGCGGGCCATTGCTACAGCCAGCGAGGAGCAATCCGCCACCAGCGAAGAGATTAACCGCTCCGTCACCCAAATAAACGTGATTTCAATGCAAACGGCCCAAACCATGCAGGAGGCAGCTCAGGCCGTGTCTGACCTGGCTTCTCAAGCCCAGGCTCTGAACGCATTGATTCAGGAAATGAAAAACGCCTGAGTTGAAGCAGTCTTGCCTGCGGGTAACGCGCAACGCTTCCCCCGTTTTCTGCAAACTTGCCGGAACGGGGGAAGTTTATTTTGGGCGCGACTAATTTTCAGCCAGGAGGCAAGCCAAGGCGGTGGCGTAATCGTCCTCTTCACTGCATACTTTAATGCCGTTCCGGCGGAGTTTGCCCGCGGCCACGCCTGCGCCGGGCGTAAGCGTGCGGCTGAAGGCGCCGTCGTAAACCGGCCCCACCCCGCAGGACGGGCTGCGCGCCTTTAAAATGGCGAGGCCGATGTTGTGCCGCCGGGCAAGCTCCAGCACGGCTTCGGCCCCGCGTTCAAACTGAGTGGTCACATCTTCGCCGGCCGCGTTGATGACGCGGCTCTGCCTGATTTCAGCCGGCGGGCGCGGTGTGGGCAGGCCCCCCAGCTCTTCCGGGCACACCGGCACGGCAAGGCCCGCTGCCGCCAGACGTTTTAATTCCGGCACCGGGCAAGCCGTGCCGTCATAGCGGCAGGGCCGCCCGGTCAGGCAGGCGCTGACCAGGCAAACGGGTTTGCGGGAAGCGGTGGGCATAGGCGATAATAAACAGAGGGCAGGCTTTCTGTCGAGCCCGCCCTCTGCGTTTATATTTTAATTTATAGCGTAATAGCGCCGGTGGCCAGAGCGTAGCAGGCGTATACGGCCGCCACGATTACCACCAGTATGCAGGCGAGTTCCTTGCCGCCGGCAATGAGCGGCAGCTTGTCTTCTTTTCTGCGGTAGAAAAAAAGCAGAATGCCCGTGGCATACAGGATCATGGAAGCCAGCAGAAATTCGATTCCGGCCGCATAAATCAACCAGACAGAATACACAGAGGCCAGCAGGGTGGTCAGCAGGAACTTTTTGTCCATGATCTTGTTGCCGCTTTTGCCGGATTTGGCCACGCTGATGCCGTACAGGGCCGAGAACAGATAAGGGATCAAGTACATGGAGGTGGCCAGCAGGATGAGCTCGTTGTAGCCCTTGCCGAAGAAATAGGCGCAAATGAGCATGATGCTGACCACAATGTTGGTCCACCACAGGGCCACGGTGGGAGCGCCGTTGGAATTAGTCTTGCCGAACATTTTCGGTCCGGTGTCTTTTTCTTCCAGAGCGGTGATGTACAGGCTTTCGGCGGCCAGCATGGTCCAGGCCAGGAAAGCCCCGGCCACGGAAATGATCACCCCGAGGTTGATGATCATGGCCGCGGTGGGGCCGAGCACCACAGCCATAATGGCGCGCATGGACGGGGCGGACATGGTCGCCAGCTCGGCCTGGGGAATAAGACCCAGAGAGAGCAGGGACACGGACATATACAGCACCAGGGTGATTACAAAGCCGAGGACCGTGGCCCGGGCCACGGTTTTCATGTCTTTGGCCCGCGCGGAATATATGCTTGCGCTCTCAACCCCCACAAACACCCAGGCCGTATACAGCATGCTGTCGCGCACCTGGCCAAAGAGCAGACCTTCGGTCTTGCCGGAAAAAATATTGGCCAGCACGCCTTCGCCCGCATCCATTAAGCTCCCCAGGTTGCCAGGTCCCCACAAACCTTGCTCAAAGATATTGCTTTGGAACAAGGCGACGGCCACAGCGATAAAAAACAGGATGGGCACTACTTTGGCCAAAGTGACGATGGTATTGATGAACGCTGCGGTGCGTACGCCCATGAAAACCAGAAAGTGGGTGAACCATAATATGACGAGGGCGCCGAGGGTGGCCGGCCCGGTGGTGCCGTCACCAAAAACGTTGAAGATGGTGAAATTTCCGCCGGCGGCGTCGCTGAAAAAATCAAAGAAGGTAAAACCGCCGAAGGCAGCCATGAGCATGACCAGATAGGCCGCGTTGCCGGACATGCTGGCAATCCAGCGCCCCCAGGCGTTACTGAAGCCGATGAAATCCCCGAAGCCTTCCCGCGCGTAACCGTAAGGCCCGCCGAAGATGGTCGGCCGCCGGATGGACAGTTGCTGATAAAGCAAGGTTAGGCAGAGCATGCCTGCGAAAGTGATCAGCCAGGCGATGACAATGGCTACGCCCCCGGCGTTTTCCGCCATGTTTTGCGGCAGGTTGAACATGCCGCTGCCGATAATGGAGCCGACCACAAGCGCGGTGAGGGGAAACAGGGAAAGGCCGCCGGATTTGTTCGGCGTATTCATAATGCATCTCCTTGCGGGTTACGCTTTTGGGTTTTCAAAACAAAATTATATGGAAAAACTTGATCGCGACCGCCCGGCGGCAGCCCGGGCTTACTGGTTGAATTTTATACAGTAACACATGAATATTTCAATATTTTTTTAATCTAGAGAAAAAGGCCGCCCCGGCAAACGTTGTTGTCTTTGCCGGAGCGGTCTTTTTTCTTAGGTTCGCGGAAAATTTCAGCGCGTGAAAATAGTTTTCAAAGTTGTCTTCGGTTATTCCTTACCCAGGTCCACGCCCATTTCAAACACCTGTTCACAGTCTTTGGGGAAGCGTTCGGCCCGGACTTTGGCTTTGTGCTCTTCGTTGAACAGTCCGGCGTTGTATTGAGAGTAGTCATCGAACTGGTAGGTATCGCCGCTGATGTAGTAATCGGAGGTGCCCTTCAGGGTTTGCAGCACGGAGCTGTTCATGCGGTACACGTATTCAAACAAATCGGCGGCATGGCCGGACATGTTCATGGTGTAGATGAAGGCTGTGGGAATGGAGCCTTTGAAGCTGGAGTATGAGGGATCGTCATAGGATATGTTCATGAAGACCAGGCGCTCCATGAAGGCGCGCATCAGGCTGGTCACATCCCCCAAGTAAATGGGCGAACCGAAGAATATGGCCTTGCTGGCCATGGCCTTTTCCAGAATGGGCGTAAGCTCGTCGTTAACCGCGCACTTGCCGATGAATTTAGTGTCTTTGCGCTTGCAGGCGAAGCAGGAGATGCAGCCCGAATATTTATAATCCGCCAGGTGGATCATTTCGGTTTCCGCGCCCGCGGATTTGGCGCCGTCCAAAGCATGCTGCAACAAAGTGGCGGTATTGTGGTTTTTGCGTGGGCTTCCGTTTATGGCTAAAACTTTCATGGCTTGTCCTCCAAATTTAAGGCGAAAATCGGACTGGATCTATCAGCGCTTGGCTGCTGCGGTAAATGTCCGGACAGGACCATAGCCTATCCTTTTCCGCAATAACAGAGAAAAATTGTACCCGAAAATATTTTCAGCCGGCGGTGCGGGTGTTTTTAAAGGGCAAAGATGCGGGGTAAGCCGCGGGGGCGGCAATATTTTTTTTGTAACTTTTTTGACACACAACTGTAACTATTTTGTCACAATTCTTTGTCGATTTTATGAGATATACTGAAACCATGCAGTTGCGTATTTCGAGCGTAGCTGCTGTTTACGACAGCAGCCGTATTTGGCGGCTGGGAAAAATGATCTGAAAGAGGTGCCGCCAGACTACGTGTCGGAGCCGCGAACTTGGCGATATCTCTCAATGATAAGAGCCGGCGTGCCCACCCACGCCGGCTTTTTAGCTTGTGGTGTCCAGCCCGGGCCTTTGCCGCCGGCATAATTGCGTTTTGCCGCATATTGCCGGAGCATTCAGCAAATATATCATTTCAAGTCTGAGCTATTCCAATAATCGAAAAAATTGTGCCGGACCGTTTCAAGCCGCCGCCGGGCGGCCTGAAAAGGTGTTTCTTATCCAGCCGCTTCCTATTGCCTGGGGTTTAAGCGCGTCCTATTTTCATATTACGGAAATGATACATTGGTTTTATGGATGATTACGCGTAAAAGCAGATGCGTTGCGCTAAACCCGGGAGAAAGATTATGTTGAAATGGGGGTTATTTTTTCTGTTGGTGGCGCTGGTGGCCGGCGTGCTGGGCTTTACCGGCATAGCCGGCACAGCGGCGACCATTGCCAAAATTATTTTCGGCGTGGCCATTATTTTGTTTATTATTGCGATTTTGATCGGGCGCAGCCTCATATCGTGACTCGCTTCGCGCTTGAATGCAAAAAAAAACGGCCCGCGACCGGGCCGTTTTTTTGCATTTTAACTTCAGCGCGTTGCTACTGCAGCGGCACCGGCGTAAACGGCTTAAATTCCGCGGCTGCGTTTACAATATCGCTGAATATCGTATCTTTAAGGCCGGCAAATTCTGCGGGCAGCTCGGCTTCAAGCAGCGCCTTGACCTCAGCCTCGGCAGCGCCGGCCATATGCGTGTAATAAGCCAGAGAAATGGCCCGCGCGACAGGGTCAACGCCGCCCTCTCCGGCGGCCGCAGCGGCCATTTCCTTGTAAGCCTCGGCAAATTCGCCGATTTTATCTCCCCGCCAGGCATTGTCGGCAAAAATCACATAGCGGGTCAGCCGCGGCGATTGAACTCGAGTTAAGCTAAGGGGCGCGGCGCTGCTTTGCCCCTCCGGGGAATAATACATAAAAGCCGGATCCGTGATGGGGTAGCCTTTGGCCGTTCCGGCAACCGTGGTAGCCGCGCCCATGCCGCCGTCCGTGGGCTCGTGAAACGCGGCCACATCTTCGTCCGGGCAGGAGCTTAAAATATAATAGCCGAAGCAGCAATTGGCCCCGCCGGTAAACAGTTCCAGTGTTATGGTTTCGCAGCCGGGCAAGGGAAAATCCCCGGCCGCCGCGCCTGGGGTCACAATGCGGTAAACGCCGTCGTCCGCGGTCACGGTCTTGCCGCTATGGCTTAAGGTCACCAACTTGTAGTTTTCCGCTTCGGGCGAGGCTTTGACTTCAATGCTGAATTTGGCGAAGTCCAGTTTGCCCGGGGGCAGGCCTTCATCATTTTCCGCGGTGGAGTTTGTGGCGATCAATGGGGTGGAATTGTCCGCAACAGTGGAATTTTCCGTTTCTGCCGGCTTGGCCGCGTTTTCCGCGGCGGGTTGCGTGGCGTTGCCCCCGGTCGGGGTTTTATCTTCGCCGCTGCCGGAACAGGCGGCCAGGCCCAGGGCCGAAATCAAAACCATGACGCGAAAACCGGATTTGAGGCTTTTAAACAACGAGCGCATGCGGACACCTCCTGAAATGTTGGGAGAAAGAACCGTCTAAATAATTACGTAATGTATCGAAGAAAAACAAGAAAATTTCTCAAAAAAGTGTTGAATCATGGGGGAATGGGTATAAATCTCAGCCGTTAGCCCGGCAGGATTCCTTTTTGTCGCGATTCAAGCCCTGTCGGCAAATAAAAGCCGGCCGCAAAAGTCGCACTAGCTTAAAAGGGCAGTCGTCGGGGTAAAACCAGGAGAAAAGGCGGCGATTATTCGCCGACGGGAGCTAGTGGTCGGCCGGTCCGGAAGAAGCTGAAATCGGCTCTGCTTCGTCGCGTCGGGGTTTGGCGGCGCTCTTTTCAGGTTTTGGCGGCGCTCCGGCTGCGGAATTGGTCGCCCCGGCCACGCGGGTTGCGTTCACTTGCGTGGCGTTAGTCTGCCCCGCGCCGGGCGCGCTTTCTTCCAGGTCCACATCGCCGGCCAAGGCGCGCGGGTAGTCGGCCAGGGGCCGCCCGCCGTCCAGCCAGGACAGATACAGCTCCACTTTGGTTTTGAAATCGGCCAGGTTGCCTTTGCTGACCGGGTCGGAGCGCGGGCTGGTTACCGTGGCCGGGTTGATATATTTGTTGTTGTGTTTGATGCGGAAGTCCAGGTGCGGCCCGGTGGAGTACCCGGTGCTGCCCACGTAGCCGATAACCTGTCCCTGCTGCACGCGCGAGCCGCTTTTCACGCCTTTGGCAAAGCCGGACAGGTGCATGTAAATACTTTCGTAGCCGTTGCTGTGACGCAACACAATATGCTTGCCCGCGCCTTTGCCCCAGCCCGCATAGGTGACCGCGCCGTTGCCGATGGCTTTTACCGGCGTGCCTGCGGGCGCGGCATAGTCAATGGCCGGGTGGGGCCGCACTTCCTTAAAGATGGGGTGCAGGCGCCGCAAGTTATAGCCCGAGGAAATACGGGTAAACGACAACGGAGCCTTGAGGAAAGCGCGCTTCATGCTGTCGCCTGTGCGGGTGAAGAATTGCGGACCTTCGGCCTCTTCATAGTAAAAGGCCTCATATTCTTTGCCCTGATTGGTGAAGCGGGCGGCCAGGATAGGCCCGTAACGCTTGAATTCGCCGTCCTGGTAGCGTTTTTCCACCAACACCCGGAAGGTGTCGCCTTCGCGGATGCTCTTAATGAAGTCCACTTCCCAACCAAAGATATCTGATAGAGAGATGGCCAAGTTGGGACTTTCTCCGGCGTCGGCCACGGCCTGGAACAGGTTGGAGTCAATATTGATGTCGATGAGCGCCAGGCGGATGTCGTAGGCGATGGCTTCCAGGCAGGCTTCGTAACTGTCGCTGGTCCGGCTGATGACCAATTTGCGGTCCGCGTCTATTTCGTATTCAAAGCGGTTGAGGCCTTCCTGGTCGGCAATGACGATATACGGGTTGCCGGCCCGTAAGCGGGACAGGGGGTAAATATTTTTGCAGGCGTCGACCATGGATTGAACATCGTTATGGGGAATCCAGTCATAAAGAATGGTGCTGGCTGTGTCGCCGGGGCTCACTTCGCCCTTGAAAATATGCGGCACTTCAGACTCATCGGCGATGGTCGGTTCCATGTTTTGGTCCGTGGCGTTCTGCGCGCTGGTGTGCGCCTCCGGCAAAGTGATGTCCGGCGTGCGGGCGCCCAGCCAGACAAGTAAGGCAAGCACCAGCACCAGAGCGGCGGCAATCGCTATGGTCCAGGGTTTCAGCCTGTGGTTCTGTGGAGGGGAAGCTAAAACAGGCGAGGTATTTTGCGTATGGGAATTAGTCACATCCAGTCACCTGGAACCGGTTATACACAGGTCTGTTTTTGAACGCCAGATGTAAAGTGTTAAAAAATTGAAAATTTTACGCTACGAAATCAAACCCAAAAAATAATTTTGTGTAACCGCAACAATATGTTGTGGTATTTCGGAAGGCGGCCTTCCCTCGTCTCTTACGGGGTTTTTATGCGCTCCAAATAGCTGTACAAAGCTTCGTTTGGTTTGCGTTGGGGGGCTATGCGTGGTCTGGCGGAGGTGTCCGGCTCGAAGTTTTCTAGAATATAAGCTATATCCGAAGCCATAACCGCAATTAGGGGGGTATCGGTGCAAAAGGTCAAGACCAGCAGGCGGTCAGGTAGGGAATAAGCGATTTGATTGATGATAAAATCCTTGTCATCCGTGATGAACCGGGCTGTGAGCATAAGAACGTGCCAATTGCCCAGGTCTTTGAGCATGGCTCTGGCCTCCACGGGCTCAACCCCTGCGTTTTTGGTAAGCGCAGCTCTGAAGCCGCGCAACTGTTCATTGCAGAATTGCTGCTGCTCCGCTGGGGTCATCTGCGAAAAAGCCTCCGCAGGAATATCTATGGGGAGCAGTCGATTTATGGTGAACTCGGTTACGGCTTCGCCTGTGGGGGCAAAAGCTTCGCCTGCAAACAGCAAGCCCCCCGGCTGCTCTCCGGCGCTGGAGTCTTTGGCCCAAACCCCGGTCGGGCGCCAGTTTTCAGGTAAAATCAAACGCAGATTACCCAACTGGTAAGCTTGATCTGCACTTGTTGTTTCTGGCTCCGCCCGGCTCAGGCCGGGAGTCGCAAGTAAAAAAACGGCGCAAAAAAGAGCGACAACAATTGTTGAGGTATAGTGTCGCTGTTTTCCGGTCTGAGCACGGAAAACAGGGGCTGGGCGCAACATAAAACTTCTCAGCATAAAATGGTTCCGACTTCGACAATGGCTTTGGGCTGATAACCTGTTCCCGGTTGTTTCCCAAGCGGGATTTATTCCGGGGCAGATTTGCGGCAAACCGTGTTTTTTGATGACTTTTATCGCAATATACGCTATGAAAAGGCATATTTGCAAGCGTCCGGACCAAAGCGCAAATCCCGCACCGGGCAGCCGTTTTCAAACTTCTGAACTCTCAGCCTACCCAAGGAGCATGAAGATGTCTTTGCTGTCAACCACATTTACCGGCATTACATTGGTTAACCCGTTTCTGCTGTCTTCGGCGCCGCCCACTTCCAACCGGGCTATGATTTCCCGCGCTTTTGACGCCGGCTGGGGCGGCGCGGTCATCAAGTCGTTGAGTCAGGTGGAAAACCCGCCGCAAAGCAACGTGCGCCCGCGCATTGAAGCGGTTAAGCATAACGGCAAAATCATCGGGTTTGTGGATATTGAACTCGGCACCATGCGCAGTCTGGACGACTGGCTGCACGATATTCACGCCCTTAAAAAAGACTATCCGGACAGGGCGCTGGTGGCCAGCATGCTCTATGGCGGCGCGCCTGTTGAAGCGCAATGGCGTGAGGCGGCCGCCTCTTGTACCGAAGCAGGGGCCGACGCTCTGGAGCTTAATTTTTCCTGCCCGCACGGCGGCTCGGAATCCGGCGGAGTGGGCAGCATCGCCCAAAGCCCGGAAGCCATCCGCCGCATCATCGGCTGGGTGCGCGCCGCAAGCAAAGCCCCTATCTGGGTAAAAATGCCGGCCATGCCCGGTTTGCCCGAGGCCGTGAAAGTATGCCTGGCCGCGGGCGCTAGCGCCATTTCCCTGATCAATTCCGTGCACGCCGTGCCCGGCATTGATATCGACACCTTTACCCCCCTGCCCTCCGTGGGCGGCAAGGGCTCCACCAGCGGCCTCGGCGGCCCGGCCATTAAGCCCATTGCTTTGCATGCCGTGCTGCAAACCGCGCAGGCCTCGCCCGGCGTGCCCATCACCGGCATTGGCGGCGTCAGCGACTGGCATGATGCTGTGGAATTTTTCCTGGCCGGCGCCGGCCTCGTCCAGCTTTGTTCCGAAGTGATGCTGCACGGCTACGGCGTTATTGACGGTCTTTGCCGAGGTCTTGGCGATTATTTGCAAAAAAGGGGCTTTGCTTCCGTGGACGAGATTCGCGGCCTGGCCCTGCCTAACTTGGCCCTGCACAATGATCTGCGACGCGAGCCCCGCATGGTCGCCGTCAATGACCCCTTGAAGTGCCGGCGTTGCGGCATGTGCTTCACTGCCTGCAAAGACGCCGGCTACCAAGCCATCAACGGCTCCCGGGGTGAGGCCTCTCGGGTGGATGCCTTGCTCTGCGACGGCTGCGGTCTGTGCGTTCAAATTTGTCCGGCCGGCAGCCTTTCTTTGCGCGAAGTGGTCTGAGCTCGCGGGAGAGGGAATCCCCAAATGGATAACCCCCTTGGGGGCCCCCTTTTTCGAATTATCTTCCTTATGGAAGGCATAAAAATAATAAAGCGCGGGAGAATAAAATTCTCCCGCGCTTTATTGTCATTTTAGCTTGAAAGCGGAAATACTTTTACACGCCCTGGCCGCATTTGAGGTGCGACACCGGGCCGGTATGATAGGGCAGGTTGTCCACCCGGGGCTTGTAAGTGCCGTTGTCCACGCATTTGCGCACGTGCGCGGCGATATCGGCCATG
>CBDTYX010000021.1:0-14347 GCA_965364745.1 uncultured Desulfovibrionaceae bacterium
CGTATATGTGGTGGGATCAACATGATGAAAACTACGGATTCTCCGTCAGGCTGCCCGGATTTTGGAACTGATCGCCGCAAGCGGCAAAGCGCTTAAATAATTGGGACGGACCCGGTATATTTCAAGCCGGGTGGTATGGGATAAATCTTTAAAACATATGGCGGTGAGCATGAAACTTAAACAACTTGTCATTTGCGTATTGGCCCTTGGCCTGTTTTATGCGACGGCTGCTGCCGACGATATTGAACTGGCCAGAAAATCAACCATTAACTCCATTCTTGAACGCGGCGAGCTGCGGGTGGGCTTTGACGCCGGGTACATGCCGTTTGAGATGACGGACAAAAACGGTCAATTCATCGGCTTTGACATTGATATCGCCAAAGAAATGGCCAAGGCCATGGGCGTTAAGTTTGTGCCCGTGAATACGGAATTTGACGGCATCATCCCCGCGCTGATGACCGATAAATTCGACATTATTTTAAGCGGCATGACCATTACCCAGGAGCGCAACCTGAAGATCAGCTTCTCCGACCCTTATATTGTGGTGGGGCAGACCCTCTTGGTCAACAACAAACATGAAGGCAAAATTACTTCATGGGAACAACTGAACAGCCCCGACTATCTGATTATCGCCCGCCAGGGCACCACCAGCGAATTTGTGGCCCGGCGCATGTTTACCAAAGCCCAGATCAAGACCTTTGAAAAGGAAGCGGACGGCGCTTTGGAAGTGTCCAACGATCGGGCTGACGCCTTTATTTACGACATGCCTTTTAACGTGGTCTTCTTTGCCGAGCAGGGCAAGGGTAAAGTGTATCACCTGGATGAGCCCTTTACTTATGAACCTCTGGGTATCGGCATACGCCAGGGCGACCCCGACTTCATCAACTTCATCAATAACTTCCTGCATCAGATTAAGAACGACGGCCGCTATGAGCGTATTTACGACAAGTGGATCAAGTCTTCCGAGTGGTTCTCGCAAACTCAGCAATAAAAACCGCAGCGCAAAGGGCGCAGCCGAATGCCGCGCCCTTTGCGCTTGTATTTTCAGAACGGGTCGATTTAGTCGACCCGTTGATTTATGCTTGCCTCCGGGGCGGGCTAGGGTTAAATACAGCTTATCGCTAATGCCATCTTTATCAGGCAAGGAACAGTCGGGATGGGCTGAACCTGCAAAGCGCAGAGGTAATGACTGATGGAGCCATACCGAGGTTTGGATAAACCCAAAGGGCCCGGCTATTTTATTTTTTGGAAATGTTTTTTCTTTGCCATGGTGGCCGGTTTCCTGCTTTTGGTCTGGTATGCCGCGTCCCAGGTTGAGTATGTTTGGCACTGGAATCGAATCCCCTCTTATTTCTGGGTAATTGAAGATAAAGAAATTCACGCCGAGCTTGAAGGCGAAGTGGCTGAAATCGCGGCGTCCGATGCGGGCAACAGCGTGATCACTGTACGCAGCGGCGACGGCCGGGAAGAAAGTCATCTGTTCCAGGCCGATGACACCATTCTTGTTTCCCAGGGCGATTATGTTTACCGCGGCGACACTCTTGGCCGCACCGAGTACAGCCATCCCGGCATTTTTCTGGTGGCGCTGTGGGTAACCCTCAAAGTTTCGATCCTGGCTATCATCGCGGGCACGGTCATCGGCCTTTTGACCGGGCTGGCCCGCATTTCTGAAAACCCGGCCCTGCGCTGGGCCTCTGTGGTCTATATCGAGCTTATTCGCGGTTCGCCGCTTCTGGTGCAGATTTACCTCTGGTATTTCGTGCTGGGAAAAATGCTTAACGACATTCTGGGCGTTTTCGGCATTGAACAGGTTTCGGAACTGACCTTTGGCGTCTTGGCTTTGGCCATCTTTGTGGGCGCGTATGTGGCTGAGATAGTGCGGGCAGGCATTCAAGGCGTGCACCGCGGACAGATGGAAGCGGCGCGTTCTTTGGGCCTGTCATACAGTCAGGCCATGCGCAAAGTCATTCTGCCCCAGGCTTTTCGCCACATCCTGCCGCCTCTGGCCGGGCAATTCATCAGCTTGATCAAGGACTCGTCGCTTTTGGGCGTTATTTCCGTGCGCGAGCTGACCAAGGCCACTCGCGAGATAGTCACTTCCTCGCTGCAGCCGTTTGAAATGTGGATTACCTGCGCTGTGCTGTATTTAATTCTGACCTTCAGCCTCTCGCTGGTGGTCAAATATCTGGAAAGGCGGGAAGCGCGATGATCAGGGCCATCAACGTCAATAAATTCTTTTATACCAATGTGGTGTTGCAGGCACTTAAAGATGTGTCCTTGAACATCGCGCCGGGCGAAGTGGTGGTCATCATCGGGCCGTCGGGCTCGGGCAAGAGCACATTCCTGCGTTGCCTCAACCGTTTGGAATATGCCGACAGCGGTGAAATATACATCGACAACGAAAATATTCTCGACCCCAACTGCGAGATCAATCACATTCGGGCTGAAGTGGGCATGGTCTTTCAGTCGTTCAACCTCTTCCCCCATTTAACCGTGCTGGATAACGTGACCATGGCCCAGCGCACGGTGCGCAAGCGCAAACGCGTCGACGCCAAGGCCAGGGCCATGGAGCTTCTGGAGAAAGTGGACATTGCCGAAAAATTCGACGCCTACCCTGACGAGCTTTCCGGCGGACAGCAGCAGCGCGTTGCCATTGCTCGTTCTCTGGCCATGGACCCGCTGATTATGCTCTTTGACGAGCCCACCTCGGCTCTTGACCCGGAAATGGTGGGCGAAGTGCTGGAAGTGATGAAGGGGCTCGCCAAAGACGGTATGACCATGGCCGTGGTTACCCATGAAATGGGCTTTGCCCGCGAAGTGGCCGACCGGGTGGTGTTTATGGACCAGGGTATGATTGTGGAAACCGGCACGCCCGAAGAGTTGTTCAATAATCCGCAAAACGAACGCACCCAGGCCTTTTTGCGCCAGATTCTGTAAGCGATAACGATCAGAGGAGGGGAACCCCAAGGGGATCATACCCTTGGGGTTTCTCGCTCCTTCCGAACCTCCTTCCCTCCTGAACCAGAATTGAAGGGGGGCGCAGTTCTCTTTAAATTTTATGCCCGTTAGCCGAGGAGAATTTCCATGTCTGATTTGATCCGTTGCCCTTGGGCCATGAAGCATGAGCACGAAATTCGCTATCATGATGAAGAGTGGGGCGTGCCCTGCCGCGACGACCGGGGGCAGTTTGAATTTATCACCCTGGAAGCTGCCCAGGCCGGACTCTCTTGGGCGGTGATCCTGAATAAGCGGGAAGGCTACCGCCGCTCTTTTGCCGAGTTTGATCCGGTTAAAGTGGCGGAATTCACTCCGGCTGACGTGGAACGCCTGGTGGCGGATGCGGGCATTGTGCGCAACCGGCTGAAAATTGAGGCGGCTATTAATAACGCCCGCCGCTTTTTGGATGTGGCCGCGCAGCATGGTTCTTTCTGCAGGTATATTTGGGATTTTGTGGACGGCGAGCCGGTGCGCAATGCCTGGACGGAGATAGCTCAAATTCCGGCCACTACGCCTTTGTCCGACAAGGTGGCCAAGGATTTGAAGCAAAAAGGCTTTAAGTTCATGGGCTCCATCGTAATTTACGCCCATTTGCAAGCCACTGGTCTCGTCAATGATCATCTGGTATCCTGTTTTCGCTATCGGGAAGTGCAGGAATAGCCTTACAGAATATTTTGCAATCTGCGAGTCTTATATTTCAGGAGAAAATGAAAATGTTCAAGAAATGTGTGACGCCGGTTCTGGTCGGTATGATTTTGCTTTTGGCCGCCTGCATGGTGCCGGAGAAATTTACGGCTGAATATGAAATCAAGCCCAGCGGCGATTATAGTTTTGTGTATGACGGCACCATGGTCAATGCCTTGAGCCGCATGGCCAAGCGGGAAGCTGCGGAAAAGGGACAACCCGTGCCTGATGTCCGGGAGATGGAAGAAGTGGTGGGTGTGTTTAAGATCGATCCGCGCGTGACCGAGTTCAAGGAGGCGGGAGATGACGTCTACACGGTCAAAATGGAAGAGAAGGGCAATATCAAGGAACTGGGCAGTTCATACTTTCTTGAGCAGAAGCTGGATTACTGGACCCTGGCCTATAACGCCCAGGATAATACTGTGACCCTGACCGTGTCGCCGCTTAAGGGTGAAGACCTGAAAGAGGTGAATATCAAGGTGGAGGGGGAATTTAAGATCCACACCGACTGCGAGATCGTGTCTTCGTCCGTTGAACTGGACAAAAGTCTGCTGGGTTTTCTGTTCGGCAATACCTATAGCTTTAAAATTAATAACGATTCCTTTGCAGGCGTGACCGTGGTCATGAAGCTGGAATAGAGCTTACGCGCGCAAGCGCCTTTAAGCGCTAAAGATAAAAAAGCCTCTCATCTCGCAAATGAGAGGTTTTTTATATGCAATAGATATAGGTTTAGGCGCTGAAATTTATTTTCGCGTTGAAAATTTTACTCCGCCCGCAGCAAGACCTTCGCGGATTTTTTCCGCATAGGCCTTATTGCAGACGTTTCGGTTCAAAATGGTAAGCCCCCTGCATTCAAAGTCAGGGTATATTTTCAGCAGGTCGGCTTTGCTGAGTTGGGCTTCTTTTTTCAGCCCCAACTTGCCGCTGGAAATGAGGCGGTACATGGCGTCCCACAGTGTTTCCGGCATCATTATTTTATGGGCTTCCACAAAAGCCGCATTATAGTCTTCCTGCAGATAGTGATATAAAGACAGGTTGGCCCGGTACCAGGGGGGCGGACTGGGTGTGAGGGCCACCGCCTTGTTTATGATTTGCAGAGATTTTTCCCACTCGCCGCTCAAGCCATACCAGAAGCTTATGGCCGTGAGCGCGCTTACGTTGGAAGGGTTCAGGCTGATGGCTTTTTCAGCGCTGGCCATAAACATGCGCAAATCCTGCCGAAGATAATAATTAAAGGCCGCCGCCTGATGGGCCACCTGGCAACCCGGATCCGCGTTGACGGCCTGAACAGCCAAGGGGAGAGCCTTTTCCAGAGAGTCTTCAACCTGTCCGTAGCTCCAGTGATAATCAGAGGCATACAAATCTGACAGCATAGCCCGCACCAGGGTATTGTCAGGTTCTTGGTCCAGCGCCTGCTCTATGGCGGCCAGCGCGGTTTTGAAGCTGTCCAGGGTCAGGGCCGTGTGCCATTGGTAATAGAATAGCGCCGCTTCGCGCGGGCTGATTTGATCCACCCTCTTTTTAGCCGACTCATGCAACAAGGCACGCTTAATCAGTCCAAAGCCATCGGCAATGCGGGAGGAGACGCTTTGCGCCACCTTGTCTTGCAGTTCGGAAAAAGTTGCTTCCGCAAGGCTTCCACAAAACTTTTCGGCCCATACGTTGGCCCCGAAGGAAGTATCCGTCAAACAAACCCAGATTTTCAGATCTTTTTCCGACATCTCAACACTGCCGCTTAAAATAAACCGCGCATTGGCATAGGCTGAAGTCCCCCTCTCGCTGAAGGGAGACACGCTTTGCGGCGATCCTATTACTGAAAGATCCGTGAATTTGGTCAGATCAATAGTCAGTTCGTTGACAAGGCCGGCAATGAACCGGGCGGCTTCTTCCGTGTTGTTTATGGCTGTGAACGGTAAAATCAGCACGGTAGCAATGTCGCGTGCGGCTTGAATCGGCGGCTCCGAGGCATCTTTGGCTTCGAATATTGCATTTTCCAAAGGGCTTAAAAATGTGTTGCGGGAAAAATGCGGCGCATAACCGCCCTTAGGCATGGCGATACGCACCGGAGCCTGTGGATGAGTCAGATAATAGTGGTCAAGTTTGTTGCGCAACCGGCCGGCTTCCACTCTGATAAGCGGATTTGCGGCAGGGTCAAAACTGTCTCCCAATTTAAATACGTTGGTGGCCAGCGTATAAGCTTTAAGTTGTGTGTCTCGCCCCGCCAGACTTTCTTCCACTATGAACTTCAGAAAATCATGCAGCCTAACCGAGTTTTGGAACTCCCTGCTTTTGAGGATATCGGCTAATTGTCGCCGGATCTCTTCAGGCGTGACTTCTTCCAATAACACAGTGCTTTTCCTTATAATATGCAGACTGAGTCCCGGCCGGGAAACTGGAGACACGGGGGGCAGAAATGAAGGCGAATTAAGTTTTTACATTCTTGTCGGCCATGCTTTTTAAATATACCAATACCTTTTTCAAAAGCAAGCAGCCTTTAGGGGGACAGTGTTTCTGTCTGCGTATTCATCCTTCCGAACACCCGCGAGCACAAGAAACATAAATTAAATTTATTTATAACATATTGAAAAAAATATTTTTTTTAAAAAATTCATTACGGTTACTCGCGGTAAGCTACTTATGGCCTCTCCAAAATAAACTTATTGATTAATTGAGTCTGAAAACGCGCGCAGAAAACAGATCATGATCAAATTACAACGAAAGGAGAGGAGCGTATGACCAAGATCGTCAACAGCTGGAATGAGTGGGATCCGTTAAAATTTGTTTTGTTGGGCAGAGTGGAGGGGTCTAATATCCCTGCGCCTGAGCCTGCCGGATATTATGATATTCCGCAGGGGGGCTATCCACTCCCCAATTACGGCCCGTATCCCGAAGAGATGGTTGTTAAGGCCGCGGAGCAAATGGACGGCTTTCAGAAGATTCTTGAAAAGCGCGGGGTCAAAGTTGAGCGCATAAAGATCGAGCCGTTCATGTCTAACGAAAATATGCCGGTAAGCACGCCCGACTGGACGCACCCCAATAATCACGGCGCAAGTAATGTGCGCGACCTGACTCTGGTGCACGGCAATATGATTATTGAGGCTACCGGCATACGCAGAAGCCGCTGGTATGAATATCTCAATGTTCGTAGAAATTTCCAGGGCTGGTTTGACCAGGATCCGGAAGTTCTATGGATTTCAGCACCCAAGCCCAGATTGACCAATAAATCTTATGTTAAGAATTATTTCTATGATTTCAAACATGTCTGGAGCGCGGATGAAAAACGTGAACGGGCATTGCGCGGAGAGTTTCAGCTTACGGAGGAAGAACCCTTATGGGATGCGGCGGATGTTTTTCGTTTCGGCAAGGACATATTTCACCAGGTTTCCTCCACAAGCAACAGAGGCGGCGTGAAATGGCTGAAACGCCTTTACGACAGCCTGGGGCTTCGGCTGCATGAGCTTATTTCCGGCGGCAATCTTTTTCCTTGGCATATTGACGCAAGCTTTGTGCTTATCGAGCCGGGCAAGATGCTTTACAACCCGGAATGGCCCATAGCCACGCCGCAATTTTGGGAGCTGTTCAAACAAAACGATTGGGAACTGATTCCCTGCCCGGCATCGTCAATCATTGATGATGCTTTGTGCGGCGTTTACGCCACCACCGGCACTCTGACCTGGATTTCAATGAACACCTTGAATCTCGGCCCTAAAACCCAGTTTATTGAAGCACGCGAAAAAAATCTGGCCGACAAGCTCGACAGCTATGGCGTGGAGGTAATTCCGGTGCCGTATGATGGGGTCATTCCCTTTGGCGGATCCCTGCATTGCACCACGCTGGATATTTATCGCGAAGGCGGCTGCGAGGATTATTTTCCCCGGCAGATTCCCGGTTACTAAAGTGTTCCCGGCGAGTCCTCGGCTCGGCTACGGTAAAGCGCAGCCGCCGCGGGCTTTAAGGGGAAAATTCGTGCACGCATGAAAGGAGAGCACTTATGGAATTAAAATATTTAATAGGCATAGGCGGCTACCTCGCACTGATGCTCTTTATCGGCTATTGGGTTAAGAATAAAATCAGCACGGCCGAGGATTATCTGGTAGGGGGCCGCTCATTTAACACTCTTTACAACACCGCCACAGTAACTTCCATCGCTCTGGGCGGCTCAGTTGTGGTCATTGTGCCCGGAGCCACATATGCATACGGCATCTGGAACGACGAATTGCTGTGGGGGAGCCTTATCAATCTGGCCGGCGGAAGCATCTTTCTGTTTATCGGCGCCATATTTTTCATGCCCAAGCTTTGGCGGTTAAAGCTTCTGTCGCTGGGCGACTTTTATTACGGTCGCTACAGCCGGACAACCGGCATTCTGGCTACTGTTCTGATCTCGTTTACATTTATTTTCTGGGTGGCCGTCCAGGTGCTGGTTTTCGCCAAAGTGGCCGGCAGCATTCTGGATTGGCCGTTTTTACTGTCCATCTTTGTGTCCGTGACTGTAATTTGTGCATATACGCTTATGGGAGGCCTTTGGGCAGTATGTATAACTGATATAGTCCAAGTCGGTTTAATTTTGCTCGGGCTCGTGGTGTTGACTCCGATGGCCATTTCCGCGGTGGGCGGCTGGGATGCCTTTGTTGCCGGAATACCGCAGGAGAAAATGCAGATTTTTCCGAAAACGCATACCCCCGAAGTTTGGCTGGCCTGGATAGCCGCCTGGGTGATGCTGGGTTTAGGGTCCATTTCCACACCTGATTTAAGTCAGCGTTCTTTTTCCGCTAAAAGTCCGGAGGTGGCCAGAAGATCTGGGCTTCTGGCCGGAACTATTGTGCTTATCTCATTGATAGTAGTCACCGGACTCGCTTACGCGACCTCAATGCTCATTGATTTGGGCACTGTGCCGGGAGAGCAGATAAATGAGGATCCTGAACTTATTTTACCGGTGCTCTTCAAGACTATTTTACCGCCGTATCTAACCGTGTTCTTTTTAGGCGCTTGTCTCGCCGCAGTGATGAGTTGCGCGGATTCGGCCTTGTTGGCCTTATCCGGCATGATCTCCAAAAACATTGTTAAAGATGTTTTTTTGCCTAAGCTCAGCGATAAGGGCCTGGTGCGGGCAACCAGATTCTTCGTGCTTACCTGCACCATAATCGGCGCCGTTATGGCGGTTAGCTTGCCCAGCGCATTCACGCTGATGGCCTTGGGCTTTGACCTGATTACCTGCTCTTTGTTCGCGCCGCTTACTCTGGGATTATATTGGAAAAAAGCCAATGCTTATGGAGCCATTGCGGGTATGCTTGCGAGCATTATTGTTCGGGTGGGCGGCTCCGGTCTGCAATATGGCTTTACCCTTGAAGGCATCGCCTTTACGGGTGACAGCTGGTATGTTTACACTCTGGCGGGCCCTGCGGTTTGTTTTGTAACGATGTTCGCTGTTTCCCTGCTCACCCAAAAGGCGAATCCGCCGCGCTCACTGGATGTATTTACGAAGATGCACAGAGAAGAATCTGAGATTGACGCCAAGGCGCTTATTGAAGAATATCCTGTTGCAGGGCGACAGGAAGTTTGACTGTAAGAATTGGTCGGACTGTTCTTGCGCATCAGCAGGTACCGCAAAAAGGGGATATTTTCGTATCCCCTTTTTATGGCACATTTTTAAATCTTGCTCAGCGCTTCACCCAATCGGCCAGGCGGGCTTTCAGCTCCTCCGCGCTGAATGTCGGCGCATCATACAGGCCGGCGCTTTTCCGCTGCCGGGCGGCTTCGGCCAGGATCACGGCTGCGGCTACGGAGACGTTGAAGCTTTGGATCATGCCGTACATGGGGATGTACAGCTCGCCGTCCACAATGCGCAGCACTTCTTCGCTCACGCCGCTGTGTTCGTTGCCCATGATCACGGCTGTAGGTCGGGTAAAGTCATAGGCATCCAAGGGTTTTGCCGCAGGCGAGCAGGAGGTGCTCAAAATTTGCATATTTTGATTGCGTAGGGTTGCGGCCAAATCGTCCAGGCTGCGATGGCGAATGGTTTCCACCCATTTGCGGGCCGAGCCGGACGAGCGCCGGGACAAAGACGGAAAAGCCGTGTCCGTGTAATAAAGATGCACTTCAGGCACGCCAAAGGCGTCGCAGGAGCGGTAAATGGCCGAGACATTGTGCGGGTCATGGATATTGGAGAGCACCAGGGTCAGGCCCTTCTGGCGCTTGGCCAGCACTTCCTTAAGCCTGGCCAGACGCTCCGGGGTGATGTCTTTTTCCGTATCTTCGCAGGGCAGGTTGTTTTCGTAATTTACATGCATATTGAATGTTCCATGGGTGTCTCGGATTATACCCTTTGGCGCCCCCCAGTTCAATAAGGGTTAAGGGGGGGGAGGAGGTTTGGAGGAGGGGGGCCTTAAGGGGCTCGCCCCTTATGGTCCCCCTCCTCCAAGCGGCGTTCCGTATTTGTCGCCCTGGGGTGGGCGCGGTCGTATACTTCCGTCAACTGGCGCAAATTCAGGTGAGTGTAGCGCTGGGTGGTGGAGATACGGGCGTGCCCCAGCAGTTCCTGGACTTCACGCAAATCGGCCCCGGCTTCCAGCAGGTGGGTGGCGAAGGAGTGGCGCAGACCGTGCGGTGAAACCGGTTGGGCCAAACCGGCTCTGGCGCAGAGCTCTGCAATAATGCGTTGCGCCTGGCGACGATCAAGGCGTCCGCCCCGCGCGCCTAAAAACAAGGGCTGCTCCGCAGCGGTTTCGCCTGACCTGGTTTTGGCGCTTCGGCCCGGTGCAACGAGTTCTCCCCGCACGTCAAGCCAGGCGGCCAGGGCATGATGCGCCGCATCGGTGAGCACGGCCAGGCGTTCCTTGCCGCCCTTGCCCATAACCCGGATATGCGTCTGCCCCGGTCTGAAGTCGGCGATATTCAGACTTAAAGCTTCGGAAATACGCAGACCTGAGCCGTACAAAAGCTCGGCCAAGGCCAGATCGCGGGCCAGCAGGGCAGGATTGGGGTCGGCTTTTTCTCTCGCCACGGGCTTTTCCTGCAATATGGCCTGGGCTTGGTCAACATTTAAAAAATTGGGGTGCCGCTGCTCGGTTTTAGGATTGGCGATGCCTTGCGTGGGCAGCATGTTGATGTCGCCCCGCCGCAGCAAAAAGCGGAAAAAAGCGCGCAGGGACGAGAGCTTGCGCCCCATGGAGGTTTTACCCGCCCCCTGCCGGTGCAGAGCCATAAGCCAGCGCTGCACATGTTTGCGGGTGATCTGTTCAGGTTTTGCCAGATTTACGCCTTCAGAGGCCAGGTCTTGGGCAAAGACAACGATATCGCGGGAGTAGGCCTCCACGGTGGCCAGTGAGTAGCCTTTTTCCACAGCCAGAAAAGTGATGAATGCGTAAAGGGAGGGGGCGTCCTCCTGATGCGGCAGGTGGGCAAAGTCCCAGTCGGCGGATGCGGGAAGACTGTAGGGGTCAGGTTTTGCGCCGGTCGAGCACATAGACGCTCCCTGGCTTGCTTTTGGCGTACTTTTTAAGTGCGGAGGCCCGCTCCGAGGCTTCGCCGTAGTGTTGCAAGCTGCCGTTAATATTAAAAACCACAGCCACGGAGACGCTCATCAGCGGAAAAGAGCAGATGCGGCCCTGGCGATCCGTGGAAATGATTTTTCCGGTCGCGCGGTCTTCTTCATCATAAAAACCCGGCATGACCGCGTCAAAGGTGCGCAGCACCCGGCGGCAGCATTCTTCAATCTGGTTGTCGGGCAGGACAAAGACAAAGTCATCGCCGCCCACGTGGCCGGTAAATGAAGGCGTGCAGTTCATTTCCCGCACCGTGCTGGCAATGAGCCTGCCGGTGAGCATCAGGATTTCATCGCCGCGCGCAAAGCCGTATTTATCGTTGAATGACTTGAAGTTGTCCAGGTCGGCGTAAGCCAGACCAAAGTCCGCGCCGTCTTCGATAAGCTTTTGAATATAGCGGATGATGGCCGTGTTGCCGGGCAGATGGGTCAGGGGATTGGTGTCCACATTGCGTGAGACGCGGGCCAAGGCCACTTCCATACGGGCGCGCAGACGTTCCGGGTTGGCGTTGGGGAAAAAGAGCAGATCGTCCACTTCGATCCTGGACCATTCCAAAGCGCGCTTGCGCGCTTCTTCATCCGAGAGGCACAGGACCACGCTGACCGGGCGGTAGACGTTTTCGCCCTTGATAAGTTGCACCACCTGCAGACCGCCCATGCCCGGCAGATTGATGTCCACCAGAACGATATCCGGCGGGCTGAGCAGAAGGCTTTCCATGATTGAGCTGACATCCGCCGTGATGACCCAGTCAATGGAGCCATGGGGAAAAACAGCTAAAATTTCGCTCACAAGCGAATCGTCGTGGGAGAGCAGATAGCCTTTTAGGGGCAGCCCGGTTTTGTGGTGTTGCGGGTTCATGATTCAACTAATATGCTCAGTAAAGGGACTGGCGAAAGATTCATTGCCTGACGAGGCCGCGCATTGCGCGGGCCGGCGGCGGGTTTGCAGCTTAAACCTGCATTTCTCCGATTTTTTCCGTGACCCCATCCATAATGGTCATGAGGGTGGCATGGTTGATGCCCAAGGTCTTGAGCGTTTGCGGGAAGAGGTAGGGAATTTGCTTGGCGCCGTTGTCCATGCCGTAGAGGTGGGCAAAAAAGTTTCCGATATGCACCACCTGGGCGATTTCAGGGTACAAATCGGCTTTTAAGGGCGTATGGTGCATGGAAATGCCCTCTTTCAGGGAGCGTGGGAAACGCCAGTGATCAGCCAGCCAGGCATTGACCCGGTCGTGGGCAAAACCTAGCACTTCCGTTTCCGCTTCTCGCGTATTTAAAGACTTTTCTTCTTCAAGGCGTTTGATTTCCGGGATAACTTCCGGCATCTGCACAGCAATAACAACCTTGCCGATATCATGCAAAAGTCCGGCCACGGCATATTCGCCGGGGTCTTTAAATTTGAGCACTCTGGCTATTTCAGCCGCGGCCAGAGAGCAGGCCATACTGTGGTTCCAAAGATCGCGCATGGTTTCCGCGGCATCGGCAAACACGGAGGTGGAAATAATCACCCCTTTGACCACATTGAAGCCTAAAAGCACCAGGGCGTGTTGCACTGAGGAAATGCGACCCGGAAAGCCGTAAATGGGCGAGTTGACCATTTTTAGGACTTTGGCGGATAAAACCTGGTCCATGCCGATGGTGTCCGCGATTTGCTCAATGGAGACGTTGGGGTCATCCATCAGCGCGTTAACTTCATACATAACCGAAGGCAAGGTGGGCAGGTTCTGTACGGCCAGCACTTTGCCTTTATATTGGGTAGCCAGATCTTCCGTCATGTCAGCCTTGTCCCTGCTCGGCGGCGCCGGAGTCTGAAGCCGCGGCCAGCGCGGCCTCATACTTTTGCTGTTCATCGACTTTGCGCTGGAAATACTGCCTGGCTAAAAGGCGCATGCCGCTCATAAATTTATCGTCATTGTATCTGTGGAACTTATCGTCAATGGATGCGAGCAGCTTTTTAAAGTCCAGAGCTTCTTCCATGCCGGGCACGGGACCGCGCACGCTGATTACAGTTACGCTGGATGTTTTGAAGCGGTCGATGTACTCTTGGGTGAGGACCATGCCTTCGCCGGCGATAGCTACACTGGACTGTCCCCGCATCACCGGCTTGGATAAAACCATTCCGGGCTGAGCCATTGAGATGGGAATATTCGGCATATATCTATTCCTGGGTCCGGGTTTAGTATTTAGGCGGCAAGGCTATAGTTTTTTCTAGCTTTTAACCTTTTCAATTTGCAGGAATGCCCAGCCTTGTCAAGCTGTTTGCCATTATACCTAAAAAACTAATTTTTCAAAGTGTAGACCATGCCCGGCAGGCGGATCACCAGGCCCTCCACTTCCAGCATAAGCAGAGCGCTGGTTACGGCCGAAACCGGCACTTTCAGGCCGGAACATAAAATATCCACCTGGGTGGCGCCGTTTTCTTCCAATGCGTGCAGGATTCGGCCCTCCAGGCTGTCAGGGGGCATTGCCTCCGGTTTTCTAACGCCGTTTTCCGTCGGGTAGGCCAAAGGTTCCTCCGCGAGTTGGGGCAAAAGTTCCGAAAGGATATCCTCCACATCAAACACCGGCTTGGCGCCCTGGCGGATCAAATCTTGACAGCCGGCGGCTTTGCTGGCCGCAAAGCGACCGGGCACAGCAAAGACTTCCCGTCCATATTCCAGGGCCAGACGGGCGGTAATCAGGCTGCCGCTGCGCGCCGCGGCTTCAACCACGAGCACGCCCAGGCTGAGGCCGCTGATGATCCGATTACGGATAGGAAAATGCCTCGCTTCCGGTTGGGCGCCGGGAATATGTTCGGTAAGCACCAGGCCTTTCGTGGCGATTTGGCGCTGCAGCTTTGCGTGTTCCGCCGGGTAAACCACATCAAGGCCCGTGCCCAGCACGGCGATGGTGCCGCCGGGGCCGCCTTCCAGCGCGGCTGTGTGCGCGGTTTTATCAATGCCCCGCGCCAGGCCGGAAACAATGGTCACTCCGGCTGCGGCCAGACGGCTGCTGACAATGGCGCAGGCGCTAAGCCCATCCGGTGAGGCCGCCCGGGCGCCGACCACAGCCACTTTCGGGTTGCCGAGCAGGCTTACATCCCCCTGGTAGTATAGAAATAATGGAGGATTTGGAGTATTTTTCAGC
>CBDTYX010000022.1:0-14291 GCA_965364745.1 uncultured Desulfovibrionaceae bacterium
GTATTTTCCACTTTATTTCCCTGCGCGTCCACGCCTTGCTCAGTCTGTTCGATTTGAGATGTGAGCAGCGCCACAATGTTGCCGATGGACTCCACCGTTTCATTAATGGTTTGGGCCGCTAGTTGCATGTGTTCGGTTTTCAGGCGGGTTTCTTCTTCCGCCGCTTTGGCTTGGGTCAAGGCCACGGCCGCATTGGCCGCCTCGATCCTGGCGGCTTCGCCTTGTTCCTCCGATTCCCGGATGCGGTGCTTTAAGTGCTCCACCATAATGTTTAGGGATGCGGACATGACAGACAGTTCATTTTTATTGCAACCGCTGATGACCGGGGCCGGGGCGTCCAGATCACCCCTGGATATGGCTGCGGTAAATTCAGAGCAGGCTTTGATGGGGCAAACTATCTTTTTCAGAAGCAGAACTACGCCGGAGATCAGAATTATGGAAATAATCAACACGCTGACACCTAGGGCCCCAAGGATCATTTTCATGCCTGTTGCTGCGGCATTCATGTCAGCGTCAAGGCGTTTGTTGACCATTTTATTAAATTGCTCCAACGGCGCATTAATCCTCTGAATGGTATCAGCGTATTTGCGGCTGAACATGATCTCTTTGGCCATGTTCATGTCCGGCGCGCCGCGAACGGTAAACTCGCCGTTCTGATCCTGGAATAGCCCCTTGACCGCGTTGAGGGCCACTTCTTCCAGGGAGATGAGGTCGGTGGACAAGTTGATGGATTCCTCCATGAACTTTAGCTCTTCAGCCGTGAAGCCGGTCTCGCGCATAAGTTCTACAAGGTCCACTTTCTGTCCGGGAGCAACGAGGCTGTCCGCGGGGCGTGGCTTGTTGCCTACCTGAATGTCGGCCAAATTCCAGTATTCGGCCTCAAATCTGTCTTCTCCGGTAGCCACATAGGCTCTGGCATTGGCGGTGAGTCCATCGGACAGGGTGCGCACCTCCATGGCCAGCAAGGTGGACTCGTAGCGTTTGTCGGCGACTTTCTGCAAATAGTCTGTGCTTAATTGAAGCTTAAGCACGCAAGCCGCCAAAACGATAATGCTGATAATGCAGATGATCCCAGCCAGTTTACAGGCGCGTGCAATGGTCATTTCAACCCCCTTTTGCTTCAAGGATAAAAAACACAATAAACCAGCCCATTGGGGGGGCGGTCATTGCTAAAGTCCAGCCCCCCCTGTTGTTTTCAGGTAATGCTCATCGACCGTCATCGCACGAACAGCCTGATCAGCTGATGGGAAGCGGCGTATTCTTCTGCTCAATGCCGGATCAGCTTGTTCGGAACGCGTCTGGTATTATTTGGAGGTAACAAATTGATAAAGCCTTAACCGACACAGCAATATATGTCAAAAATTATGGCAATATATGACTTGCCGGGGGATGGAGGCAATTAACCTGTTTTTGCAGACAGATACTCCGGCAGAGACAAAAAAGGCATCGTTTGATGCCTTTTTATTTTTTAAAAGTTTTTGGCGGCTTGCCGGGCGGTTTCAAGCGCCGATCAGCGCCTTTGCACCGGGGGCAGGGGCGGCGGCGAGGAAAATGCGGGTTGGCGCGAGGCATAGCCCACAGCGCCGTTGCCGCTGCCGTACAGCAGGCGGGCGGTGTCGCCCTTACGAGGCAGGTAATATTCATAGGCTGCAATCACGGCGCTGTCGGACAGGCGCAAAACCCGCACCGAGCAATACACTTTGCCGGCGGCCACAGAGTAGGTGCCTACCAGCACGGCTTCGGCGCCGTAGTTGGATTGCATGAGTTTGCCTATATCACGGCTGAGCATGAATTCGCCGGCCGGATTGATGGCCATGTCCGCACGCAGGCGCACATCCATAACCCGATAGCCGTATTGGCCTAAGCGAGAGCCTATTTGCTGCATAACCAGACGGCCGAAAGATGAGGTTTCGTCCAGGTTGTCCAGGTTGACCATGGTGGCCGCCAAAATGCCTGCGGTTTTGTTTACCCGGCCGCGCAGCATGTTTTCAAGGGCATCCCCGGCAAAAGTATTGGCATGAGCCAGATCCGAACCTTCAGGCGGGTTAACCAGCGCCCGGTCATAATACATGGAAGAGTGGGGCAGGGCCCCTCCTTCCATGGGATAGCCTTCCTGGGCCACAGCTTGGGTCGGGCAGCCGCCGAAACCCAGCATGAAACAAACAGCGGTTGTTAGCAATATCAAACGCATGATCTAATCCTCACTTGCCCACCAGGCGCACATTGCGCTCTTCAAAGTGGGCCGGCACAAATCCCGTTTCGCCGGGATGGACGTAATTGGCGAGTTCATCTTCCCGCACGCGGTAGGAAGAAGTGGTGTGCAGCACCTGGCGGTTGCCGTACCACAGACTCATGACCACCAGCAGTTCCCGGTAGCTGCAATCCACATCTTTATCCGGCGGGGGAACCACAAAAGAGCTGAACTCCAAAAGCAGTGTGTCGGGAGTGCGGTTCAGGGTCACTTGCAGACCGCGCGACACAAGTTCGGAGTTGAGCATTTGAGTCATGCCCTGGGCAAAAGGCCGGGCGCTGGTGGGTTGCACAAAAATGGGCTTGGCGATGATGTCGCCGCGCCAGGCCAGGGCCGCTTTAACCCGGTCGGCCATGCGCGACGCCAGAACATGCCACTCGTTAGTGCTGTCCAGCACCGGGCTGGAGTAAGGCTCCAGGGTGCCCACCACTTGAGAGTCCTCCGGGTAGGGCAAATCGCCCCAGCGCTCCTCGGCCTTTCTGGCTGAGGCCGGGCCCGCGACCAGACAAACGGCGCAGGTTATAAGCAGCAGATACTTGAACACAGGCAAACTCCTTGGCGGAACGTCTTGTCCGCCGCAATGAACTTATCGGCGCAAACCGCCGCTGTCTTTATGGCCTTTTACTCTGAAAAAAGGACCGTTAACAGTAAAAGCAGGCGCGGCCGATTTTTCCGCTTTCCGGTTTCTGAAGAAATGATGCAAAAATCAGGCCGCTTTGATAGCCGATATGCATGGCGCCTTTCATATTTTTCCGGCTTGCGCGCAATTCTGAAATTTTTGTTTGACAAGTATTTTTGTAGACCTATGTATATAAGTAATTGAGTGCGCATTGCTTTATTAAAGCTTATATCGCTTTAAGGGTGCGCACTTGTTGTCATTTTTGTATACATAAATCTATGTTGTTTGGGGAGGCAGGCGCGGCGACCTTTGGTCGACGCGTCAAGGTGGATGGGGCACGCGCTTTTTCCGGGGAGGAGGCATTTGTTTTCGGAAAAAGCAAAGAAGAGGGTAGGGAAGGTATGGATATTTTCAAGAGCGGGCTGCTCAGCCCCATGGACGTTAAGGAAAGAAGCAAACCTTTTGATGACCCCAAATACATATATGAGGTCAAATATGAAGGGGCGCGTTGCCTGGCTTATCTGGAAGCGGGCCGCACCAAGCTGATCGACAAAAAGTGTACGGACATCACGGACAAGTTTCCGGAATTGAGTGAATTGCATACGCAGGTCAGCGGCAGGTGCATTCTTGACGGAGCATTGATTATCGGCGCGGGAGATCGCGGCTGTCGTAAGGCTTTGCACCGTCGTTCCGGCCTGACCCATCCGTTGATGATCAAGTTGGGGGCGAAGTTTACGCCCGCGGTCTTTGTAGCTTTTGACATCCTTTACCACCATGACCGGCAGATTACTCAGTTTCCGCTTATTTCCCGCAAAAAACTGCTGGGCGGAATAGTGCGCGAAAATAATCGGATCGCGGTGTCGCGCTATGTGGAAGGCACGGGGGAGGCATTGTTTGAAGCCGCCAGAGCCAAGCGGTTGGGCGGCATTTTGGCCAAAAAGAAAAGCGCTCCTTATCTTGTAGGCGAAACTACCAAGGATTGGGTTAAGATTAAAAATTTGTTCGAAGATGATTTTGTGATTTGCGGTTATGTGCCGCATGGCAGGAAAATCACCTGTTTATTGCTGGGGCAATACAGTCGGGGGGGGAAACTTGTATACAAGGGCCATGTCAGGGTGAATATGTCCAGACATGATACCCATGTCATTACTCGTCAAAAGGAGGCAGGGGAATGTCTTTTGCTGGGGGATCGGCAGGTGCCCAATGCCGAGGTGATCTGGGTCATGCCGCATCTGGTGTGTACGGTGGAATATGCCGCCATAAATGAGAACGGGATTTTGGAAGGCGCTGAATTCGTGTCTTTGCGCGTGGATAAAACCCCGTATGAAGTTATGGAATACGTCAGCCTGGCTTTTGTTTAGCCGAGGTCGGCTTTGTACCTGACCAGACTTAAGAGCGCCTTTTATTGAAGGAGGTTTTTCGCCATCTGCCCGGGTGTCTGCATCTTGCTGATATCGTGATATTGGCGTAGACTTTTAAAGCTTGCTTTCACTGCGGCGGCCGGCGGAAGCGTAAAGTCAGGAGGAGGGCATGGCGGAGAACGAACAAAAGAGACCCTGGTACATAAACAAAGGCTGTTTACTGGTGACCATGGGCCTGTTCATTGTGTTGACCGTTTACGTGCTGCTCACGCCCGTGGTTTTGTTTGCAGCTACTTTTTACAGCCGGTTTTGGAAGAGCAAAGGGCTTAAGGACTTGGCCGCCAAGGGTGACGGCGCATTTTGGCTGACGGCCTCTGAAAAAAAAGATTTCCTGGCACTGGATAAGCTCATTGCCGAAAAAGTTTCGACCGCCCCGCCGGCGACAGAGCTGTCCGCTTCGCCCGGCACATTTGGAGCAGAAACCTCAGCTGGGGACAAATTGCCGCCCGCAGACGAGAGCATGGCTGAAGCCAAACAGCGCTATCAGCGTTTGTGCGCTTTGCCGCTTAAGCGGCGCGCGCGCTTTGTGCGGCATTACGGCGCGGCTTACGGCGCCCCGGCAGGGCTGATCGCCTGGTTGATCGCCGTGGTGCTGTACAGCTTTGAGTTCAACAAGGGCATTTTTGAGGGATTTGCGTTTTACTTCCACTTCCCCGTGCGCATTCTTACCCGCACCATGTTGGAAGGGGAACTTGCCTTTGTGCTGTCTATGTCCACCACCGCCTTGGCCGTGGCCCTCATTGCCGGGTTTGTTGCCGGATTTATGGGCAGCCGCCTGGCTCCCAAGCCGGAGTATGTGACCAGGGAAAACTATTCGCGTTATGGGGACTCAAACTGATGAGCTTGCGGGACAAGGCTCAGTCGCCGCCGTCAGTTATTTGCCTGTGCAACAGCAACCGGGTTTGGGGCGGCGGCGAGCGCTGGCATCTGGAAGCCGCTTTGTGGCTGGCCCGACAAGGCTATGAAGTCATTCTCGCGGCCGGAAAAGACCGCCCGTTATATGAGGCCGCGCAGCACAAGCTTGCCCGGGATGCTTCTTTAGGCGGCCGCCTGCGCTTGGCCGATTGGCGGTTTAAAAATTTGCATGCGTTTTGCCCCTGGAAAATAGGGGATTTTGTCGATTTCTTGCGCGCTGAAGCGGTCAGCCACCTTATCGCCGGTTTGCCTGTGGATCTGAAAGCGGCGGTTGTGGCCGGGCGGCGTCTGCCTGAACTCAAGCTTTTTTATCGCCGCGGCTCGGCTTTGCCGGTACGAAATTCTTTAGCCAATCGTTATTTCTACGGGCGATTGCAAGGAGTGATCGCTAACTCGCGGGAAACGGCCCGTTATGTATTGGTTTCCGGCCGGTTGATCGCTCCGGAACGGGTGCGGGTTATTCCCAACGGCCTGGATGTGCGGGCTTTTGACACCGGGCTTCTGCCCGCGCCGGAGCGCCGCGGCGAGGCCAGGCTGATCATCGGCAACGCCGGCCGCCTGAACAAGCAGAAAGGCCAGAAATATCTTTTGCACATGAGCGCGGAATTGAAGCGCCGCAATTTTCCGCATGTCTTGATAATTGCCGGCAGCGGCGAGCTGGAGGGCGAGTTGCGCGCTCTGGCCGACGAGCTTGGCTTGCGTACGGGAATCGAACTAGATGCCGGCGTTGATGTTTGTTTTTCCGGTTTTTTGCAAAATATGGCCGCTTTTTGGCGGGATATTGATCTTTTTGTGCTCAGCTCGTTATGGGAAGGGTTCGGCTATGTTTTGGCCGAAGCCATGCTGGCCCGAAAGCCCCTGGCGGCTTTTAACTGCAATTCCATGCCCGAGTTGGTCAAGTCGGGACAAAACGGCCGGCTTATTTCTCCGCCCGACGCGTCGGAAAGCGATGCTGAGGTCGGCCGTCGTTTTGCGGATTGCGTGGCGGAAATGGCTGCGAATCGCGAAGCTTTGGCGGCTATGGGCGAAGCCGGCCGCGCTTTTTGCGTTGCCAATTTCGACCAGAGTGTGGTTATGCGTCAACTTAAGGAGTTTCTGGGCCTGGAAGAGCAGGCATCGTAATCGCGTTCGCGGCGGGGCGGCCTGATTGCGGTTTTCAGATCCGGCAGGGGCGGCAAACGTCGTCTTTGCCGATCTTGTTTTTGAAGACCGGATGCTTAATCCTTTTTTAGGCGGCCATGGTTTTTAGGTTTTTTGTTACCCGCACGGGGCAGAATTTTACACCGGCAAACCCAATGCCGGTTTATTTTTTCAGGAGGCGCGGAGATGTTTTTTGCCTTTACAAATCTTATGGATTCAGGCGGACGTGAGCAACTGTTGTCTTCGCAGACGCAGGATACAGGTTCCGGACATGCGGCCAAAAAGCACAGCGGTGTGGCCCCGGCCTATGCCGGGGCCGGAGGTCTGGGTTCCAGCCTGGTGTGCGGAGTTGATCCGAAAATTGAAAGCCTCCTGGATGATGAAGACAAGTCCTATCTGGACCCCGATGGAGTGCAGCGGCGGGTGCGCGGTCGGCCGCGCGGCACGGCTCCTACCTGCGTTCTCTCCAGACCGCATCGGCACGAAAGCTTTTTGAAGCGCAGCGGCTTGTGGCGACGGAGCTCCATTGTGCGCAACCTTACCCTGCTGACTGTGGGCGCGGCCCTTTACGCCTTTGGGGCGCAAGGCATTGTGGCGCACGGAGGCTTTCTTACCGGAGGGCTTTACGGCCTTGGCATTCTGGCCTGGCGGGCTTTGGGCTGGGTGGGAGCGCCGGTGTTTTTCCTGCTGCTGAATGTTCCTTTTTTTATTTTGGGCTGGTGGAAAGTAGGCAGACGTTTTTTCTTTTACAGCCTTTACGGCATAGTTTTAACTGCTTTTTTCTCGGAATTTATGAATTTCGGGCAGTTTGTGAACAACCAGCTGTACGCGGCCGTGGCCGCCGGGGCCATCTGCGGCACGGGCGCCGGCATGATGCTGCGCTCCATGGGTTCCGGAGAGGGCCTGGATATATTGGCTATTGTGCTTAACCGGCGCTGGGGCATCGGCATCGGGCAGACCTACCTGATGTTCAATGCGCTGCTGTTTCTGGTCGGTTTGTTCTTTTTCAGCCCGGATATGATCATTGCTTCATTTATCCAGATTTACATCATGGCCGCCACTTTGGAAAAAACCATCAGCATGTTCAGCAAGCGCAAGCTGATATTGATTATTTCCGACAACAACAGAGAGATCGCGCGGCGCATTACCCGCCGCCTCGGCGTAGGCGCCACGTTCCTTAAAGGCCAGGGGGCGTATTGGGGATCTGATCGTGAGGTGCTCATGACCGTGGCCAACAACCTGCAGCTTAAGCGTCTTGAGGAAACCGTGTTTGATGTGGACCGCAACGCGCTGTTCATTGTGGAGAACACCTTTGCCGTGCGCGGGCATCGACCGTTCAAGGTTGTCTAGCAAAGGTCGGCGGGGCCGCCCGCATTGACATTTGCCTGTATGGCTATACTTAAAACTATGCGTTACGGCGGAGCGCGCCGGTATGGGAGGCTTTATGAGCACACTGTTTACGGTTCTGGCGGTGATCGCCCTGGCCCTTGCGATTCTTGTCCTGCTTGCCCCTCGGGCCTTTGCCAAGCTGATTCCTCCGCGGCATACCCACACCAGGGCGGCGGCGCTGTATTTACTGCTGGCCTTGGTTTTGGGCCTTGCGGCCAAAGTAACCGCTTCTCCGACCGAAGAAGCAAGCCTGACCGGGGCCGGTTTTCAAGTTAACGCCACCATGCAAAATGCCACGGCTTTTAACGCCACTGCCCCGCAAAAGCAGCCTCAAGCCGGAAACGCCGTTGTGTCCGGCGCATCCGGAAGCTTAGGGCAACAGGCGGCGGGCAATGCCACCAGCAAAGGCCAGGAAAAAGATAAGCCCTTTATGGACAAGGCGCAGGAAACCATTACCCGCGCAGCCAACGCCACCCGGGAATTCGGCCGCAATGTGGCTGAGCAGGCCGGAGAAATCGGCAGTGAACTGGTTGACGGGGCCAGCGAAACCGGCAAGAACCTGTGGGAAGGCGCCAAAGAGACTACGAACGAGTTGCTGAACAATAAATAAGCAGGTAGCGAAAGGGGCTTGCCGGCCCCTTTCGCTAATACAGCTTGCGGATTTCGGGCGGAATTCGTATGTATAGCCATGCGCAACCCTTTCAGCCTTATTCCCGCCCAAGCTCACCCTCAGCCTGAATTTCTGCCCATAACCCGCCGGGAAACTGCCGCGCTGGGTTGGGCTGAGCTTGATGTTCTGCTGGTCAGCGGGGACGCCTACGTGGACCACCCCGCCTGCGGCATGGCCCTTTTGGGTCGCCTGCTTATTGCGCACGGCTTTAAAGTGGGCCTGATCACCCAGCCTGCTTGGGCGGATATTGAAGACATCTGCGCTTTGGGGCGCCCACGGCTGTTTGCCGGAGTTTCGGCCGGGTCCATGGACTCCATGCTGGCCCACTACACGGCTTTTCGCAAAAAGCGCCGCGATGACGCCTTTACGCCCGGAGGGCGGGCCGGGGCAAGACCCAACCGGGCGGGCATAGTTTACACAAACCTTTTGCGCGAGGCTTTTCCGGGGCTGCCGGTGATTCTGGGCGGCATTGAAGCCTCGTTGCGCCGCATATCCCATTACGATTTCTGGAGCGATGCCCTGCGCCGCTCAATGCTTTTGGACGCCAAAGCCGACCTTTTGGTTTACGGCATGGGCGAAGCGCCGCTGCTGACCCTGGCCGAACAGGCTGAAGCAATAAAGGCGTCCGGGGAGGAGGTCTCCGGGGCTTCACTTTCCGCGATTTCAGCCAAAGTTCCCGGTCTGGTGCGGTCCGTGCATGCCGAAGAAGCGGAAGAGCATAAATCCGCCGCCGTACTTTTGCCCAGCCACGAGGAGATTCTGGCTGACCCGGCTTTGTTGCTTGCCGCCGCTTTGGCTTTGGAATGCCAGGTCCACCAGGGCAAAAAATTCGCTCTGCAAGCCGCCGGCTCCCGCCACATCCTCCTGCACCCGCCTGCGCCGCCTTTGTCCTGCGCGGAGATGGATTTTTTGTATGGCCTGCCCTTTACCCGGCAAAGTCATCCGGCGTATGCCGCGCCGGTGCCCGCCGCTGAAATGCTGCGCACCAGCATCACCACGCATCGGGGTTGCGGCGGGGGCTGCGCTTTTTGTTCCCTGGCTCTGCACCAGGGGCGGAGCATCTCCGCCCGCAGCAAGGAATCTATTGTGGGCGAAGCCGGGCATATGGCCCGAAGATTGTCTTCGCGACGGGGGCGCGCTCAGGGCGTGGCCATCAGCGATGTGGGCGGCCCCACCGGCAATATGTGGGCGTCTTTTTGCCGAGCGGAGGTGTCGCGCTGTAAGCGCGCTTCCTGTCTTCATCCGGCGCTGTGCCCGCATTTTTATACCGGTCAGGCCGAGAGCATAGAGCTTTTGCGGACCGTGGCGGCCCAACCCGGCATTGCCCAGGTACGCATGGCCAGCGGTATTCGTTACGATTTGGGCTTGCGCGAGCCCGAGGCCCTACGAGCGTATATTCGAGAATTCACCGGCGGGCAGCTTAAGGTCGCGCCTGAGCATATTTCGGAAACCGTGCTGCGGCTTATGCGCAAACCCGGCCCGGCCGCGCTGGTCGCGTTTCTGCGTTTTTTCAAAGAAGCCTGCGGGGGCAAGGAGCAATACGTCGTTCCGTATCTTATGAGCGCTTACCCGGGCTGCACGGATGCGCACATGCGCGAGCTGGCGGACTGGCTTAAAGCGCGGGGGTGGCGGCCTCAGCAGGTGCAGTGTTTTATTCCCACGCCGGGCACAGTGGCTACGGCCATGTTTTATTGCGGCCTGGATGGGGCCGGGCGCCCCATTTACGTGGCGCGCACGGATGCCCAGCGTTTGCGCCAGCACGCCTTGCTTGTCGGCGGGGACAGAAGCTAAACCCATCCTTGACCAAAGGGCGGTATTCATTTAACCCTAGATAAATTTTTCCCCCCAATTTCGCAGGAGAAGAAGGTTTTGAACAAGCAAGAGAATATGGCCCAGGAAAACGCGCCCAGACGCGGCAAAGTAAAATTGCCCACCAAATCTCCCCATGCGGCGTATTTTATGCCCATGTTGGAAGCTCTTGAGCAGAACGGTGAATTGAACGAACTGATTAAAATGCGGGTGGCCAAATCCTGCGAGCTGCTTGACGACGGCATCGCGCTTTATCCCAACGGTTATGAAAAAAAGCATGACCTGGCCGAGCTTATCGCCAAAGAAAACCTTAATGATGAAGAGTTGGCCGCGTTGCCCGACATTTTTGTCTGCGCCGGCCGGGTTATGTCCCTGCGCTCTTTCGGCAAAGCGGTGTTCTTTGATCTTATGGACTTCAGCGGGCGCATGCAGGCTTACGCGGCGCGCGAAGACATCAGCGAAGACGATTATAAAATTCTCAAGCGCGTCAACATCGGCGACATTGTGGGCGTGAGCGGCACGTTGTTCCGCACCAAGACCGGCGAGCTGACTTTGAAGTGCTCTAAAGTCAGCCTGCTGACCCGCAATATTCGTCCGCTGCCGGAAAAATACCACGGCCTTAAAGATGTGGAAATGCGCTACCGCCAGCGGTATGTGGACTTTATCGTCAACCCGCGGGCCATGGAAATAGCCGTCAAGCGCGCCAAGATCGTCAGCGAGTTCCGCAAATTTATGGAAAACGAGGGCTTTCTGGAAGTGGAAACGCCCATGATGCACCCCATTGCCGGCGGCGCCACGGCCAAGCCTTTTTGCACCCACCACAACGCCCTGGATATGGAACTGTTCATGCGCATCGCGCCGGAGCTGTATCTTAAGCGCCTTTTAGTGGGCGGTTTTGAAAAGGTCTTTGAAATCAACCGCAACTTCCGCAACGAAGGCATCTCCACGCAGCATAATCCGGAATTCACCATGTGCGAATTCTACTGGTCTTACTCCACTTTCCATGAGCTTATGGACCTGACCGAACGGCTGTTTGCCCATATCGCCAAGGAAGTGTGCGGCGGTACGATCATCACCTATCAGGGGCAGACCGTGGATTTGACGCCGGGCAAGTGGAAGCGGGTGGCTTTCCGCGAAGCTTTGCAGACTATCGGCGGACATTCGCCAGAGTTGTTCATGGATTTTGACCGCCTTTCCGCGCATCTGGAGTCGCGCGGTGAAAAAACTCTGGACGGCGAGCCTCTGGGCAAGCTGCAGGCCAAATTGTTTGATCTGGACGTGGAGCGGCACCTGGTGGCCCCGCACTTTATTTATCACTATCCCACGGATATTTCGCCTCTGGCCCGGCGCAATGATGAAGACCCGACCATTACCGACCGTTTTGAGCTGTTTATTACCGGCCGGGAATTTGCCAACGGCTTCTCCGAGCTCAACGACCCCATGGACCAGCGCGGCAGCTTTGAGGCTCAGATGGCCGAAAAGGACGCGGGTGACGATGAAGCCCACGATATGGATGCGGATTACCTGCGCGCCCTGGAATACGGCATGGCTCCGGCCGGCGGCGAAGGCATCGGTGTGGATCGTCTGGTCATGCTCATGACCGATGCGGCCTCCATTCGGGAAGTCATCCTTTTCCCCCTGCTCAAGGCCGAGTAGTCAACCATGTCTTTCAGCCTGTTCGTTGCCAAGCGCTATTTGCTGGCCCGCCGTAAGCAGACCTTTATTTCGGTCATTTCCATTTTTTCGGTTCTGGGCGTGGCCTTGGGCGTGGGCTCGCTAATTATCGCCCTGGGCATCATGAACGGGTTCACCACGGATTTGCGCGACAAGATTTTGGGCGTCAATGCCCATGTCATGCTTATGTCTTATAATCAGTCTATTCCTGAAGACAAAAATCTGGAAAAGACGATTCTTGCGGTGCCGGGCGTGAAGGGCGTCACCCCGTTCATTTATTCCGAGGTCATGGTTTCCACCGAAAGCGGCGTGAAAGGCCTGGTCTTGCGCGGCATAGACCCGGAATCCGCCAAGTCCGTGCTTAAGGTTTTAAACTCCATCCCCGCGCAAGATATGGCGGCCCTTGAAGAAGGCGGCAATCCCGACGCGGATTTTCCCGGCATTATTATCGGCAAGGAACTGTCGCGTCTGCTGCATGCACAAAAGGGCGGCACCGTGAATTTGCTTTCTCCTACCGGACAGCAGGGCGCGGCCGGCTTTTCCACTAAGGTCGCAACGTTTGCCGTGGCCGGTATTTTCAGCACCGGCATGTTTGAGTATGACTCCTCCTTGGGCTTTATCAGCCTCAACCAGGCCAGGGCGCTCTTGGGCCGGCCGGCCGGCGTGGTCAACGGTTTTGAAATTTCGGTGGATGATGTCTATAAGGCGGACGTCATCGCCAAGAATGTGCTGGACGCCGTGGGGCATGGACCGTATTATACGCGCGATTGGATGGAGATGAATGTAAATCTGTTTGCGGCCCTCAAGCTGGAAAAGACAGGCATGGCCATAGTGCTGGCTATTATAGTGCTGGTGGCTTCGTTTTCCATAGTAGCCACCTTAATTATGCTGGTTATGGAAAAGACGCGAGATATTGCCGTGCTCATGTCCCTGGGCGCCACACGCAAGGCCATCCGTAACATATTCATGCTCCAGGGGGTGATTATCGGGGCTGTGGGCACCGCTATCGGCTTCATACTGGGGATGAGCTTTTCTTATTTGATCACCAAATATCAATTCATTAAACTCCCCGAAGGAGTGTATTCCATAGATCATGTGACAGTGCTGCTGGAATTGCCGGACTTGATCTGCATCGGCGTAGGCGCCATGGCCATTTGTTTCCTGGTAACCCTTTATCCGGCGTACAAGGCTTCAGGGCTTGCGCCGACTGAAGCTCTGCGGTATGAGTGATGGGTAAATCGGCACAGCATATGCGCAAGGTCCAAAAGGACCAGGGCAATGGCGACTTGCTGCTGGTTCGCGATCTGGTTAAGGAATTTCAGGGGCCGGGTGAAAAGCTGACTGTGCTTAACGGCCTGAATTTTTCCCTGCCCCAAGGCGAGAGCGCGGCTATTTTGGGCGCTTCCGGCTGCGGCAAAAGTACGCTTTTGCATATTCTGGGCACGTTGGATACTCCCACGCGGGGCGAAGTCTGGCTGGACGGCCGGGAAGTGGGCGGCCTGACCTCGCCGGAGCGGGCGCGGGTACGCAACGCCGAAATAGGTTTTGTATTTCAGTTTCATCACTTACTGCCGGAGTTCACCACGTTGGAAAATGTGGCCATGCCCGGCATCATCCAGGGGATGTCCCGATCTAAAGCCCTGGGGATGGCGCGGGAAGCCTTGGAATTGGTCGGGTTGGCTGAACGCCTGCAACACAGGGTAACCACTCTGTCCGGAGGCGAGCGGCAAAGAGCGGCCATAGCCAGGGCCATTTTGCTGCGGCCCAGGGTGCTCCTGGCGGATGAACCCACCGGGAACCTGGATGAACGCACAGGTGAGAAAGTGGGCGATATTTTGTTGGATTTGAACAGGGCGGTGGGCATGGCGCTGGTCATAGTGACCCACAACTCTGACTTGGCTGGATTAATGCACAGACGTTATGAACTTAAGGCCGGAGAGTTATATGAACAAAGTGTTTAAGGTCGGTATTCTGTCCTTGGCTTGCCTGATTGCCTGTCTGGGACTTATCACCGCCGCTCAGGCTCAGAAAGCGCCTCAGAAGGATGCTCCGCGGGTAATGGTCTTTCCTTTCCAGGTTGATGGGGGGCCGGAAGTCGAGAAATTGCGCGGAGAACTGCAAGGTATGATCATCCAGCGTCTTTCCGCCAAAGGCGTGCCGGTGCTTAATGCCGACGCCACCGCCAAAATTTTGCAGCAGCTTAAGGTCACTTCCCTGGACTTGGCCACAGTGCGCAGCGTGGCCGCCAAAGTAGGCGCCACCCATGCGCTGTACGGCAGCTTCACCCAGGTGGGCGAAGGCTACAGCATTGACGGCCGCCTCGTGTCGGTAAAAGGCGACGGCGCGGCCATGCCTATTGTGGTGGAAAGCAAAGGCATGGCCAACGTGGTGGGCTCTGTCGAT
>CBDTYX010000023.1:0-14076 GCA_965364745.1 uncultured Desulfovibrionaceae bacterium
GAAAACCCTTTTTTGAAAAAAGGGTTTTCCTCCTCCCCCCGAACCCCCTTTCCGACTTTCCTAAACCTTTTTAATTGGGCCGCTGTCATCCTCAGCAAAACAAAAGCGTCAGCTGTGCTGATTTTTTAAAGAACAGGCCCCAAACCATCTTGCGTATCATCCGCATTTAGTGCTACCAGACGCATATGTCCAAAAGTCCCTACCAGCTTCCTGACGAAATCATCTTTCCCGACGACCAGGAGGACATACGCCTGGACGTGGCCGTTAAGCGGATGTTCTCGGCCCTGTCCCTGCGCGAAGTCCGCCGCATCTTAAGCGACCACCACCTGCGCCTCAACGGGCAGCGGGCCATGAAAGGCACCCTGGTCAAAGCCGGCGACCGCCTGGAGCTTATCGACCCCAGCCCGGACCGGCCCTTGCGCAAAACGCCTGCGGCCGAACGCCGGGGCCACTCCTCCCACGCGCCCGGGCACGGCAGCCCGGCTCAAATCAAGGCCGGCTCAGCGCCCGGACACGCTGCGGCAAAAGAGGACGCGAACCGCCAAGGCATGCCCCTTGAGCCCCCAGGCTGGGGCGAAAGCGCGGACGCCGTGCACATCATCAAGCAGGATGACCGCTTTGTGGCCCTGTTCAAGCCGGCCGGCCTGCATTCCGTGGAACTGAAAAACCGGGGCGGCGACAGCCTGGAAGAACTTTTGGACGAAACCTGGCGCGAGCGCTTCAACTCGCCCCCCATTCTCTTGAACCGCCTGGACCTGCTGACTTCCGGCATTGTCCTGGCCGCCCTGTCCGCCGACGATGTCCGCCAATATCAGGACTGGGAACGCGCCCGACGCATTGAAAAGACTTATTTCGCCCTGGTGCGGGGAACAGTGGACACAACGCTGCGCCTTACCCGGCGCCTGGACATGGACTCGCGCATCAAAACGCGCGTGCTGGACAAAGACGACCCGGACAGCGCCCGGCACACCCTGATCCGCCCCCTGGCCGTGTTTTCCGGCCTGCAAGCCGTTACCCTGGCCGCCGGTCTCGATATCCCCCCCGCGCCGGAAGGCCTTACTCTGCTGAAAATCAACATCCAGCGCGGCGCCCGCCACCAGATCCGCGCCCACCTCGCCGCCGCCGGCCTGCCCATTGTCGGCGACCACCTTTACGGCCGCCACCCCGGGCGGGTCATGTACCTGCACCACGCGGCCATAGCTCTGCCCGACTTCACGGCCGCCTGCCCGCCGCCCTGGCCGGCGGAATTGCTGGAATATTTACCGTAGAAGATCCGCCGACTTTTCCGGCGCGGAAAAAAACAACAGCGCCCCGCAGACGGATATTTTTACAACATGGCGAACCGGATCGTCGGTAAGCATTAGCTTAAGCTTAGCCTTATCCTAAAAACAACCTTGCAATTATGTCCGCTTTCCGTACACTGGACGGAAGGAGCCGGTTTTGATTTCCAGTTTTCTGCAAAATATCAAAGAAGCGGTCACCTCGGTGGTCCCGGTCATGGTCATTGTGCTGCTTTTGCACTTTACCGCGGCCCCGCTGCAGGATGGCGAACTGCCCCGCTTTCTGGCGGGCGGCGCGCTCCTCATTGTGGGCCTGGGCATTTTTCTGGAAGGGGCCAGCATCGGCATGGTCTCCTTCGGGCAAAAGGTCGGTTCGGCCTTAACCCGTAAACGCAGCCTGACCCTCATGCTCGTCGCCTCCTTCGCCATCGGCTTCGCCATCACCATTGCCGAGCCCGACGTGCAGGTCCTGGCCACCCAGGTCAATTCTTTCGTGCCTTCCATAGACCGGCAGCGCCTCTTGACCATGATCGCCGCGGGCGTGGGCCTGTTCCTGCTCATCGGCACGGGGCGCATCATCCTGCAAATTCCCCTGCGCCGGTTGTTCGTAATCTTCTATGTGCTGCTCTTCGCGGCCTGCCTCACGGTGGAAGCCGGCTTTGTGGGCGTGGCCTTTGACGCGGGCGGAGCCACCACCGGCCCCATCACCGTGCCGTTCATCATGGCCCTGGGCATAGGCGTGGCCGGCGCGGGGCGGGGAAGCGGCGGCGACGACAGCAGCTTCGGCCTGGTCGGTCTCGCCTCCATCGGACCCATTGCGGCCGTGGCGGCCATGGGCGCCATGTCCGGGGGCCTCGGCGAAATCAGGGCCGCTGCGCAGATTAACCACACAGCCGCTTCTTTTTTCGGCCCGTTTATCGATATTCTGCCCGGGATCATTCACGAAATCGCCATGGCTCTAATGCCGCTGCTGGTTATTTTCGTGGTTTTCCAATTTTTGCTGCTGCGCCTGCCGTTTCAGCAGGTTAAAAGAATGCTGCTCGGCATGTTTTACGCCTTTATCGGCCTGGTCATGTTCATGACCGGGGTCAGCGGCGGCTTTACCCCGGCCGGGCTGTCTTTGGGCTATGCTCTGGGCCAGCTTGGCCCCTTGCCGCTCATCGGCGTGGGCCTGCTTATCGGGGCGGTGGTGGTTTGCGCCGAGCCGGCCGTGTGGATTCTCAACGAGCAGATTGAGGATATTTCCGGCGGCTACATCAAACGCAACGTCATGCTGGCCGCCCTGTCGGTGAGCATCGCCGTGGCCGTGGCTTTGGGCATGCTCAGGGTTTCCACGGGCATCAGCATCTGGTGGATCATCACGCCCGGCTATGCCCTGGCCCTCATCCTCACCCGCTTCTGCCCCAGCTTGTTCACGGCCATCGCCTTTGACTCCGGAGGCGTGGCCTCGGGCCCCATGGCCACCACCTTTGTGCTGGCCCTGTCTTTGGGCGCTTCGCGCGCTTTAGGCGGTAATCCGGCCACCGACGCCTTCGGCATGATCGCCATGATCGCCATGGCTCCGCTGATCACGCTGCAAATCTTAGGCTTGATTTTCAAATACATGGAAAACAAGAAAACGCGCCTGGACCGGGAACATCTGGCCCTGGAGCAACCGGCATCCGAAGAGCTTTCCGCCCGAAAACCCGCCCCCGCCAAAAACGACGGCAGCGCCGACGATGGCGGAAAAAACGCCGCGCCGGAGCGCGGTTAACCCCATCCCCCCCAAGGGAGAACATACGCCATGAACCCTACCCAGGCTCAGGCCCTGATTCCGACCTTCAGTTCCGGCAAGCTGCTCATCAGCATGGTGGGCCGCAACAAAGGCGACGATTTTGTAGACGTGACCAAAGCGGCCGGCGCGCGCGGCGGCACTATTGTCGTGGGGCGCGCCGTGACCGACAGCCGCATCCTGCAACTCCTGTCCCTGGCCGATATGCTGCAGGACGTGGTCTTCACGCTCATGCGCGATGAAACCGCGGCCGTCATTGAAGCCGTATGCCGCGCCTATCGCAGCCCTTCCGGTAAAATCAGCGGCCTGTGCATCGTTCTGGATGTTCCCGACATGCTGGTGCGCGTAGCTTCCCAAGACCACAAACCGGGCGCCGCCGCCCCGGACACGAGGAGTGAACATATGAATTCGGGCCACACTTTGCTGACCGTCATCGTCAACCACGGCTATGCCGACGACGTCATGGCTGAAGCCAGAAAAGCCGGCGCCGCGGGCGGCACCATTCTCAACGCCCGGGGCACCGGCAAGGAAGAAGACGTTAAATTCTTCGGCATCACTTTGGTGCCGGAAAAAGAAATGCTCCTGATTGTGGCCGAAAACGCCAAGGCCCCCGCCATCCTGGAAGCCATCCGCAAAATTCCCCGCCTCACCGAACCCGGCGGCGGCATAGTCTACGCCATGAACGTGGAGCAGTTTATAATTTTGGGGAAATAGAAAACGCCTCCGGCGGCTGGAGAGAGGGCGCCGCCCTACCCCTGGGCTCCCACCCGCGAAGGGGGCCATATAAATATAGTTCGCCTTCGCTGCGCTAAGGGCGAACGGCCTTTTCGAAACCCCGGTTATAAAAATAAACGGCAAGGCGGTATATCTTTCCATAACGCCTTGCCGTTTCTCTTCAGAGTTCTATGCAGTTGCTTTTTAATTCCAATATTATCCAATAAGCTTGTTGATTGCCCATGAAACCGCCCCATCGGGGTTCAGGAGGGGAGAGAGTCCGGGAGAGGTGAACCTAAATGGGCTCAGCTCCTTTGGGTTCCCCTCTTCCGGCGCGGTCGCGTTCCACCGCCCACATGATCTGGCGGCAGACGCCCATGAGCATGGAGAATTCGCCGCGCTTCAAGGGGCGGCTGTGCAAAAACTCGCGCAGGGGCAGCAAAAAATAATCGGAATTATCCTGGGGCAAAAAATCTACGCGTTTGAGGGTTTCGGCCATGGCCGCAAACAGCATCTCCTGCTCGGCGTGGCTGATGAAACTCGGCGTTGGCGCGTCTTTTTCCGGGCGTGCGGCGCATTCAAGGGCGGCCGCGGCTTTAAGGCATTCATAGCCGAGAATGAGCACAGCCTGGGCGAGGTTGAGGGAAGAAGTCCCCGCAGCGGTGGGAATGCGGGCCACAGCGGTGCACAGCTCGATTTCCGCATTGACGAGGCCGCGATCTTCCGGGCCGAAGACCAGGGCTACTTTTTGCCCCTCGGCCAGACGGGCGGCGATTTTCTCCCCGGCCGTTTGCGGGGAAATGATGCGCCGCCGCCAGCCGCCTACGCGGGCGGTAGTGCCGAGCACAAAGTGGCGGTCGCCAACGGCCGCGCTTAAGGAATCGGCCAAAATCGCTTCACGCGCCAGGGGCTCGCCCTGTGAAGTGGCCAGGGCCAGGGCTTTTTTCTGGTGCTCCGGCTCCCAAAGCTCGGGAGCGACAAGGCAAAGGCCGCCCAGGCCCATATTGGCGCAGGCCCGCGCGGCCATGCCGATGTTTTCCGGAAAGCGCGGGCAGACCAGCACCACCTGGACGTTCCGCAAAAGATTTAAGCTATGCCCCGAGTCAGGACGGCCAGACATGGGAAATGCCGATCCAGATAATGGCCGCGCCGATGCCCAGTTTTATGCACAAACCGAACAGCTTGCCCCAAAAAACGCCCAAAGCGGCTTTGCGGGCCTCGGGCCCTGGGCGGCCGCGCATAAGCTCCACCAGCATGCAGCCGATGTAGGCCCCGGCCATGGCCCCTAAAAGCGCGCCCAGGCCGAACAAAAAGGGCATGCCCAGAAGCGCGCCGATAATGGCGCCCAAAATGCCGCCCACATTGCCGAAGCCCGAGCTGCCGTAGCGTTTGCCCGACCAGAGCTGGGCGCCCCACTCGAGGCCCTCGCCGGCTGCGGCCATGAGCGCCATAATCAGAAACACCTGGCCGGTAAGCTCGGGCGAATCCGATCCCACGCCCTTCCACAGGCCGAGAAGCAAAAGAATGATCCAGTTGCCGGGGATGCTCAGCACCTGGGAAACTAGGGCCGCCAGCATAAGCACGATAAGCAGAATAATAAAAAAATAGGTCATGGCCTGTATTATATGGTTGCGGTTAAATTTGTCAAAAAAACGCGGGCCGAGGGAGGTCCGCACGCATAACCTGTGTCTGTTCAAAACCAATCCGGCGGTCTTGTCAAGGCAAAGCCCTACGGTTGCGCCGGTCCCGGGGCGGCCTCCTCCATACCCTCATCTGTGCCCTTGCGGGGCTGCGCGCCGCCGAACTACAGATCGTTTTGCTCCGGTTTAAGATATTCCGCCGCATACTTTTGCGGAATGCCCGCCGTAAGAAACAATTCATAGACATCCGGGTCAATGTGCTTGTCCGCCTTGAACTTGTCCATGATTTTCAGAGCTTCCCGCAAAGTTTTGCTGTCTTTGTAAGGCCGATCCCAGGCGGTCAAGGCTTCAAAAATATCGGCCACGGCCATCATGCGCGCGCTCCAGCTCATGTCCTTGCGCCGCAGCTTGCGCGGGTAGCCTTTGCCGTCCATAGTCTCGTGGTGCGCGCCGGCTATTTCCGGCACATTGCGCAGGTGCCGGGGCAGAGGCATGGCTTCCAGCATCATGATGGTACGGGTGATGTGGTCGTTGATCTTGTAGCGTTCCTCTTCGGTAAGCGTGCCCCGGCGCACGGACAGATTATACAGCTCGCCCCGGTTGTACAGTGCCGGCGGCGGCGACAGCTTGAATCCCCAGGGGTTGTCCGGATCCAGGGTGTCTTTTTCGCCCCGCTCAATAATATGCTCGGGATTATCCATGAGCAGGCGCTCCACCGCAGGAGGGGCCGGCGTCCCGGCCGCTTCCATGCGCGCCAGTTCCCCGCGCGAAACGCCCAGGCGCTTGTCCAGGGTACGCAGCCAGGTACGCTCGCCTATGGCGCCGAGACGCTTAAGAGCCTCATCATTCATATGTTCGCCGCCGATATTGCAGGCGGCCACAAAGGCGAAGTCCTCATCCAGAGCGCGCTGCTCGGCTTCCAGGTCCGCTTGCGCCGCGCCAGGCTCGGCCCCGGCCAGCACGGCACGTAAAGAGCCTATTTCCGCGTCACGTTTCAGCACTTCAAAGCGCGTGCGAATTTCATGGATGCGGTCATACAGGGTTTCCAGCTTGGTGGCTTTGTCCACCACGTATTCCGGCGTGGTCACCTTGCCGCAGTCATGCAGCCAGCCAGCCAGCTTGGCTTCTTCCCAGCCGCTTTCATCCAGGCTGAACCGCTCGAACGGGCCGCTTTTTGCCGCGCAAGCCGCTTCCAGCAGCATCTGAAAAATAACGGGCACGCGCTGGCAATGCCCTCCGGTGTATGGAGATTTGGCGTCAATGGCTCCGGCCAGAATATGGATGAGGGCATCGCGCAAATCGGTCTGCCCTGTGAGCAGGCGCTGGTTTTCCAAAGCAATGGCCGCGGTGGCGGCAAAAGCTTCAATAAAGTTGATTTCGTCATGCCCAAAGCCGTTGCCGCCGTTTTTAACGGCCTTAAACAGAACGAGCATGCCGATGTGCTCGCCCATGCGGTCGTGCAAAGGCACGCAGACCGCGTCCAGCCTGCGCACCTCCGGGTCGGCGAAACCCGGCGTCAAGTATCGGATGCTGCTGCGGGGATCATCGCGAAAAATGGAAGTTTGCAGAACCATGTCCTGGGCCAGGGCCTGATATAGGGTTAGGGGCATATCCGGATCGGTCTGTTCACCTGTAAACGCTTCCGTTTTTTTTTTGCCGTCAATAATCCAACACGCGGCGCCCTGGTCAAGAATAATCCTTTTCTCGTCATCCAGCAGGGCCACCGCGCCGCCGTCAGCCTTCACCACGGAGAGCGTTTCCTCCAGCACGCGCCGCAAAAGGGCGCCAAAGTCGCGTTCCGAACTGATGGCCTGGGTGATGGTCAGCATCTTCCTGATATTGCCCTGCAAAAGCCGCATGCTGCCGGCCAGGCTCTGGATTTCCGAAACTTCAGACTGCATGGGCCCAGGTCCGTCAAGCACAAAGCTGTGCATGGTTTCGGCCTTGGCGGCCAAAGAATGCAGCGGCCGGGCAATGCGCCGCGCGGCATACCAGATGCCCGGCACACATAAAATGAGCATGCCGCCCATGCCGAAAAAGACATAATTCAAAAATTTCATGCCCCCGGCCGATAAGTCGGACTTGGGCACGGCCAGCGCCATAACTTTCCTTATCTGGCCGCCAAAATCAAATTCTTCCAGGGCGACTTGCCAGTCCTGCTCGCCGTCGTTAAGGATTATGTCCCGGCCGCGTTGCCCATTCCGGTAAGCTTCAACGGCCAGGCGCAAAATCGGCGAAAGGTCCGCTGCACTGCGCAGCCTGAGCGCATCGCCTTTGCCGGTGCTGGCCCCACTGGCGCTGGCTATGAGTGTGCCGTCGGGCCTGAGCAGAGCCACCCGCGATCTCGGGGTGGGCAGTTCGCGTCGCAAAATTTCAGAAATCTGGCGCAAAGCCACGTCCAGACCAAGCACCGCCTGGCCGTTGTGGCTTTTTTCAGCGAAAATCATCACCGGCAACCGCGTTGCGGTAAGATAAGGGCTGACGTCTATCTGCCCGTCCGTGCTCATGGCCGCTTTAAACCAAGCCCGCTCGCGCGGATCAAGCGACGCCGGGGAATCGACCAAGTGACGGGCCAAAAGCCGCAGATTGCCGTCATAATACATCCGTTCATGCACCATCTTGCCACCGCCGCGCTCAATGCTGGAAACCATATATACACTTTGGGGCGGGCCATTATACAGTCGCTTTTCCTCGTCCACAGCCAGGCGACGCACCAGAAAATACTCGCCGTCCGCGTAGCCTGCAAAAACGCCGCTGAGAATCGAATAATTGTCCAAAAGACTAGTTAAGAGGGGCAAAAACTCCAGGCGCTCGGCCAGGTTCTTGCAGCGCGGCAAAACGCCGTGCGCCATGGCGCTGAGCGTGGGTTGCAGCGGTTGGCGCACCGATTGCACGATTTCGCTTTTGATGATGTTGGTCAGGTCGTCAATTTTATCTCTGATCCGGGCAGCGGACTCTTTGCGCATGGCGTCATAACCGATAACAGCCGAGGTAACCCCGGCCGCCAGCATGAATATGGCCACGCACAGCCCCAGATATCCCTGAAGCCCCAAACGGCGGGGCTTTCTGGCATTTGCGGGTTCTGTCATTCTCTTTCCTTTCGTTAAACTATATTATTATGCCTTGCATATATCTTAATGTAAGCAGAGTTGGAGGCGAATCCAGATCTCGCGCCCAAAAAAAGAAAAAAAATCCGGGACGGCGGGCGAGTTTTTGACCCCGCCCTAAACCGCAACGCTCCTTTCCGCACCGGCCTTTAAAAAAAAAATTATTTTTTTCGCTTTTTTCGCTTGCAATTTAAACGCGGTATGGCTATAAGCCATCTCCTGTTGCTGGCGTAGCTCAACTTGGCAGAGCAGCTGATTTGTAATCAGCAGGTTGCGGGTTCGAGTCCCATCGCCAGCTCCATGTGGAGAGGTTCCCGAGTGGCCAAAGGGAACAGACTGTAAATCTGTCGGCGTTCGCCTTCGGTGGTTCAAATCCACCCCTCTCCACCACTTGATTTATAGCTTGCAAAGCTGTAGGAGACATACTTGACTGTCGAGGCACTACGGCGAGTTGCGGGAATAGCTCAATTGGCTAGAGCATCAGCCTTCCAAGCTGAGGGTTGCGAGTTCAAGTCTCGTTTCCCGCTCCATTTTCGCCCGCCTGCCTTTATAAGTCGGTGATAAGCCCACATAGCTCAGTCGGTAGAGCACTTCCTTGGTAAGGAAGACGTCATCAGTTCAATTCTGATTGTGGGCTCCATTATTTTTTATATTTACTCCATTTCTGAAGCAAAGGCCCTTTGCTTCAGAAATGGAACGTGCGTCTGGAAGACGCGCTGAAATGCGAAGCATTTTGGAGGTTCGCCTTAAGAGCCCGACTTTGGGGCGGACCGTAAGATCGAAATTGCAGGATGTGGTTTTGATTTATAATTAACCGGCAACAAGCAACTAAAACTTGTGACAAAATCAGTCAGGGAGTTAAAAGCTTATGGGTAAGGAAAAATTTCAACGTACTAAGCCCCACGTCAACGTGGGCACCATCGGCCACATTGACCACGGCAAAACCACGCTGACCGCCGCCATCACCAAGATGGCCGGCCTTAAGGGCCACGGCACCTTCATTTCGTATGACGAAATCGACAAGGCGCCCGAAGAAAAGGAACGCGGCATCACCATTTCCACCGCTCACGTGGAATATGAAACCGAAAAGCGCCACTATGCGCACGTGGACTGCCCCGGCCACGCCGACTACATCAAAAACATGATCACCGGCGCGGCCCAGATGGACGGCGCCATTCTGGTGGTGGCCGCCACCGACGGCCCCATGCCCCAGACCCGCGAGCACATCCTGCTTGCCCGTCAGGTCGGCGTGCCGCACCTTGTGGTGTTCCTGAACAAATGCGACCAGGTGGACGACGAAGAACTGCTCGAACTGGTGGACATGGAAGTGCGCGAACTGCTCTCCTCCTACGGCTACCCCGGCGACGAAATCCCGATCGTGCGCGGCTCCGCCCTTAAGGCCCTTGAGTCCGACGACATCAATTCCCCCGAAGCCAAGGGCATTTTCGATCTGCTCGACGCTCTGGACAGCTACATTCCCGAGCCGCAGCGCGACATCGACAAGCCCTTCCTCATGCCCATTGAAGACGTGTTCTCCATCTCCGGCCGCGGCACCGTGGTTACCGGTCGTGTGGAACGCGGCATCATCAAGGTAGGCGACGAAGTGGAAATCGTGGGCATCCGCGATGTGCAAAAGACCACCTGTACCGGTGTGGAAATGTTCCGCAAGCTGCTTGACCAGGGTCAGGCCGGCGACAACGTGGGCGTGCTCCTTCGCGGCACCAAGCGTGAAGACGTGGAGCGCGGCCAGGTGCTTGCGGCTCCCAAGTCCATCACCCCGCACAAAAAGTTCAAGGGCGAAGTGTACGTGCTCTCCAAGGAAGAAGGCGGCCGTCACACTCCGTTCTTTACCGGCTACCGTCCCCAGTTCTACTTCCGCACCACTGACGTCACCGGCGTCATCGCTCTGGAAGAAGGCGTGGAAATGGTTATGCCCGGCGACAACGCCACCTTTAATGTTGAGCTCATCTACCCCATCGCCATGGAGCAGGGCCTGCGCTTCGCCATCCGCGAAGGCGGCCGCACCGTGGGCGCCGGCGTGGTGAGCGTGATTGTGGAGTAAGCTCATGCGCGTGAATATCCAGCTGGCCTGCACGGAATGCAAGCGCCGCAACTACGCGACCTGTAAGAACAAGAAAAACACCACGGGCCGTCTCGAAGTGAAAAAGTACTGTCCCTGGGACAGAAAGCATACTGTGCACCGCGAGACCAAATAACCCTGGCGTTTAACAATGCAGGGCAGTAGCTCTAACGGCTAGAGCGCCGGTCTCCAAAACCGGATGCTGGGGGTTCGAATCCCTCCTGCCCTGCCATTTTTTCTTACCCGTTCCCATAAGGCGGGCGGCGGCGGTCCAAGCGGGACTTTTCCGCCGCCCGATTAAGGGAGCGTATGGGATCGCGTCGCCCCACGCGGGCAAATGACTTTCGCCGGCTTAACGAGGCGTAAATCAGGCGCGGCGGCTTTGCAAAACGGATTTTCCGTCTCTATTCCACAAGGAATTCAGCCGGTTATTCTTTCAAACTAGAGGCAACCAAATGGCACAAAAAACAGATAAAACGGCCGAGAATGCCGCGTCCGGCGGCATTGTGGGCAAGGCTGCGGCCTTCAAAGAATACCTGGAAGAATCCAAAGCGGAAATCAAAAAGGTAGTCTGGCCCACCCGCAAAGAAACCGTGGCCACCTGCATCGCCGTGTTGGCCCTGGTTGCCGTCATGGCGGTCTATCTGGGCCTTGTGGACCTGGGGCTTACCCACCTTGTGAAATACATTCTTTCATAGGGGCCTTAAGGATTAATTATGAGCGACATCAGCCAGGATACGCAGATCGACGAAGCCGCGCCGCGCGCCCGCTGGTATATTCTGCACACTTACTCCGGGTTTGAAAACCGGGTGGAGCAGACTATCCGCGAACTCATGCGCCAGGGGCAGGACCAGGGCCTCATTGAGGAAGTGGTCGTGCCCACGGAAAAAGTCATCGAGCTGGTCAACGGCGCCAAAAAAACTTCCACCCGGAAGTTTTACCCCGGCTACGTGATGATCCGCATGATCATGACCGATTTTTCCTGGCATTTGGTGCAGTCCATCTCCAAGGTCACCGGATTTGTGGGCGGCAAAACCCGCCCCGCGCCCATGCGCGATTCGGAAGCGGCTCACATTTTGAATATGATGGAAACCCGGCAGGAACAGCCCCGGCCCAAGTTCAACTTTGAACGCGGCGACGAGGTGCGGGTCATTGACGGGCCTTTCAGCGGCTTTAACGGGCTGGTGGAAGAAGTTAACTTTGACAAGGGCAAGCTGAAGGTTTCCGTGTCCATTTTCGGGCGGCAAACCCCGGTTGAACTGGACTTTGTCCAGGTCAGCAAGGGTTAGGCGCCTGAAGCGGCACACGGCAAAGCAAAGGCGACAAACTTAATTTAACTAAGCAATAAACGGACGTTGACCGGAAAGTAAACTGTAAAAAACAGCTTCGCCCGCGTCAGCGCAAACAACTTAAGAGTTATACGACCATGGCCAAAAAAGAAGTAGCGAAAATTAAGCTCCAGATTCCGGCCGGCGCGGCCAACCCCTCGCCGCCCGTGGGTCCCGCCCTGGGCCAGCACGGCTTGAACATCATGGAGTTTTGCAAGGCCTTTAACGCGAAAACCCAGGACCAGAAAGGTCTGATCATTCCTGTGGTCATCACGGTGTATGCGGACCGGTCTTTCTCCTTTATCACCAAAACGCCCCCGGCCGCGGTGCTGCTCCTCAAGGCCGCCAAGGTGGAAAAAGGTTCCGGCGAGCCTAACCGCAACAAGGTGGCCACTGTAACCATGGCCCAGGTGGAAGAAATCGCCAAGCACAAAATGCCCGATTTGACCGCCAAGGACCTGGCCGCCGCCGTGAACTGCGTTAAGGGCACGGCCCGCAGCATGGGCATTGATATTACCAACTAGTGAGCGTTACGCTAATCAACAGCACTGCCGAAGGGGCCGCTTAAGGCGCGCCGGCGGCAGGAGATTACAACGATCAACCAAAAGGACGGAGAACCATGCCCAGACATGGTAAGAAATATCGTAAAGCATCGGAAAACCCGGCGGCCGCTGCCTTAAATACCGTGGAAAACGCGGTTAAGGAATCCTTGGCCGCTTCTTTCGTCAAATTTGACGAAACCGTGGACGTGGCCATTTGCCTCGGGGTCGACCCCAAGCACTCGGACCAGATGGTGCGCGGCGCCACCGCCCTGCCGCACGGCCTGGGCAAAACCGTGCGCGTGGCCGCTTTCTGTAAAGGCGAAAAAGAAGGCGAAGCCAAAGAGGCCGGCGCCGATTTCGCCGGCGCTGAAGAGCTGGTCGAAAAAATCAAGGGCGGCTGGATGGACTTCGACGCCGCCGTGGCCACCCCGGACTGCATGGCCCTGGTGGGCCAGATCGGCCGCCAGCTCGGCCCCCGCGGCCTTATGCCCAACGCCAAAACCGGCACGGTCACCGTGGACATCGCCTCGGCCATCAGAGAAATCAAGGCCGGCCGTGTGGAGTTCAAAGTAGACAAAGCCGGCGTGCTGCACGCCCCCTTGGGCAAAGTCAGTTTCGGCCCGGAAAAGATTATGGACAACCTGCGCACCCTGCTTGACGCGGTCAACCGCTTAAAGCCCTCCAGCGCCAAAGGTTCTTACATGCTGTCCATGTCCGTTTCCACCACCATGGGCCCCGGTTTTAAAATCGACATGGCTGACGTGAAAAAGTTTATTGAAGGCCAGCTTTAAAGCAGCCTTTTATAATTTGGCAGAGGATATGGAAATTCAGGTTGAAGACAGCGGGGCGGCGTGGGAAACACCGCGCCTGTAAAGCCCGCCGAGACTTGTCTCTTTGACTTGGCTTTCCATCGCACAACACCTACTTGAAGGAGTGACACGTGAACAGGTCACAAAAATCCGCCATTATTGAGCAGCTCAAGGCCCAGGCCGCGGCTGCCTCATTCTCGGTGGTGACCGACTTCAAGGGCTTGTCGGTGGAAGAGCTTACGCGCCTGCGCATTGCCGTTCGCGACAGCGGCAATGAGTACCATGTGGTGAAAAACACCCTGGCCCGTATAGCGTTTTCCGACTCCGCGCACGAATCCATCAAGGATTTGTTCAAGGAGAACTGCGCAGTAGCCCTTGGGGCAGGTGATCCCGTGGCGCTGGCCAAGGTGGTGTCGGCTTTCGCGAAGACCAACAAAAAGCTGGTGATCAAGCACGGCTGCCTCGACGGCAAGCCCCTGACCGCCGCCGATGTTGACGCTCTCGCCACCATGCCGTCCAAGCCCGAGCTCATTGCTCGCGCTCTGGGCACCATGAACGCCGTACCCACCAATTTCGTCTGTCTGTTTGCCAACATCATTCGCGGCCTTCTGTATGCGCTTAAGGCCATTGAAGCGAAGAAGGCAGCGGCTTAACCCTTAACCCAAGTCAAAAATCCGATAAGGAGCGATTCCATGTCTGTGACCAAAGAACAAGTTGTTGAATTTATTTCCAACATGAGCGTGCTGGAACTGGCTGATTTCATTAAGGAACTGGAAGAAAAGTTCGGCGTGTCCGCCGCCGCCCC